>NZ_JBQCXF010000172.1:0-5777 GCF_051956635.1 Neisseria sp. P0022.S010
GCGACGACACCCGTATCCGCGCTTCGCTCGCATCCATCAAATACTGCTTGGACAACGGCGCGTCTGTGATCGTGATGACCCACCTCGGCCGTCCGACCGAAGGCGAATTCCATCCTGAAGACGATGTGGCGCCTGTTGCCGCGCATTTGGGCAAACTGTTGGGCAAAGACGTGAAAGTATTGAATGACTGGCGTGAAAACAAACCGACTTTGAACGCCGGTGATGTCGTGATGCTGCAAAACGTGCGCATCAACAAAGGCGAGAAGAAAAACGACTTGGAGCTGGGCAAAGCCTACGCTTCTTTGTGCGACGTGTTTGTCAACGACGCATTCGGTACCGCCCACCGCGCCCAAGCTTCGACTGAAGCCGTTGCCCAAGCCGCACCGGTTGCCTGCGCCGGCGTGTTGATGGCGGGCGAACTCGACGCTTTGGGCAAAGCCCTGAAACAACCGGCTCATCCGATGGTTGCCATCGTTGCCGGCAGCAAAGTGTCTACCAAACTGACCATCCTCGAATCTTTGGCCGACAAAGTCGACCAACTCATCGTCGGTGGCGGCATTGCCAATACCTTCCTGTTGGCAGAAGGCAAAGCCATCGGCAAATCTTTGGCCGAACACGATTTGGTGGAAGAATCCAAAAAAATCATGGCGAAAATGGCGGCCAAAGGCGGCTCTGTTCCGCTGCCGACCGACGTGGTTGTCGCTAAAGCCTTTGCCGCCGATGCCGAAGCGGTTGTCAAAGACATTGCCGACGTTGCCGAAGACGATATGATTTTGGACATCGGCCCGAAATCTGCCGCCGCACTTGCCAAGTTGCTCAAAGCCGCTGGTACGGTCGTATGGAACGGCCCGGTCGGCGTGTTTGAGTTTGACCAATTTGCCGGCGGTACCAAAGTATTGGCTGAAGCGATTGCCCAAAGTGATGCGTTCTCGATTGCCGGCGGCGGCGACACTTTGGCGGCAATTGCCAAATTCGGCGTAACCGATCAAATCAGCTACATTTCTACCGGCGGCGGTGCGTTCCTTGAGTTCTTGGAAGGCAAAGAGTTGCCTGCCGTTGCTGCTTTGGAAAAACGCGGCGCATAATCGGTTTTAAAATCGATTGTTAAAAATAAAGGCCGTCTGAAATCTGGAAATCAGGTTTCAGACGGCCTTTTGTTTTGGTTTTTATTCGAGGAAGTGTTTAGCTGTATTTAACGCCGATGATTGGCAGACTTGTTGCTAAACAGGCTGGAAAGCATCCGGCTCTTTTCAGATGGCCTCCACGTCGGCTTGTCGGTGCAATGCCTGATAGCACGGGGTAAGCTGGCGGATAATCAGGTCGAGCTGGTGTTTGAGGATGTGGTCTTGCTGCGCTTGTGTGTTTTGTTCAAGCTCGGCAAATTCCTGACGGATTTGGGTCATGGCCGTTTCAAAAGCCTCGGGGTCGGTTTGGGGCATTTGGGTCAGTAACTCGGCGATGTGGTGGGTCAGCTTGGCATAGGGCGCAAAGCCGTCGTTGCCGTCGATTCGGACTTGGTCGCGGTATGCGCCGAGCGCGGAAATGTGGCCGGTCAGCGCATAGCTGGTTTTGAGCAGGGTAAAACCGTCTTGCAGGCGGTCTTGGTATTTTTTCGGGTTACTGCTCATGTCCGACAGGGTGCTGCTGAGGGCGGCGGTGCTTTCGTGGGCTTGGCGGCGGGTAAGGCGGTAGTCAAAATCGTCGCGGCTGCCGTTTTGCAACTGGTCAAGGATGGCGTCGAGATAGCGGCCGTTGGCAGTGATGGTTTGGGCGGCGGTGTGGCTGAGGGTGAGGTAACGCCAATCGGGCCAGAGGTAGGTGGCGGCGGCCCATGCGATAACGGAACCGACGATGGTGTCGATGATGCGGATGGGCATGGCGTGGTACACGTCCAAACCGGCAAGTGAGAGGCTGGTCAGGGCTTGGATGGTGATGAAGAAGGTGGAGAAGCTGTATTTGTAGCTTCGGGTCATGAAGAACAGGGTGGTGCTGGCGATGACAATCCAGAGCTTGGTTTCAATAGACGGGGTGAAGTAGGGGACGAGCGAACCGACAATCACGCCGAGAATCGTGCCTGCAATACGTTGGTATACGCGGCTTTTGGTGGCGGTGTAGTTGGGTTGGCAGACGAAAAGGGCGGTCAGCAGAATCCAGTAGCCGAGGTTGAGATGGAGGATTTCGACAATGATGCAGGCCGCGGCCACGACGATGGAGAGGCGGGTGGCATGGCGGAAGACGCCGGAGTCGAAATTGAGCTGGCTGAGGACGGTCTCGCCGATATTGCGGAACTTGGTGTTTTCAAGGGCGGCGATGCGGGTATCGGCGTTGTCGTTTTCGGCAAGGGACGCATCGTTTTGCAGTTGCCGCAGTTGGTAATCGACACTGCTGAGGTTGTCGAGCAGGCGGCGGATATTGTGAAGGTTGGCATTGTCGGCATGGGTCTCGGCAAAATGGCTGAGGGATTGGCGGCAGCCTTCCATGGCGCGGCCGAGGCGTTTGCTGTATGCGTAGGGTTTGTTGTTGCGCAGGGAGGAGGCAACGTTGCGGCACGCCTGGCCTTGCATTTCGAGCAGGCGGCGGATGCGGAAGATAAGGTCGGTATTTTTGAGCTGCTCGGCCATTTCGCTGTAATCGACGTGGGCGGAGCTAATGCGTTCGTGCATGTCTTGCGCGCAGAGGTAGTAGCGCAGCATTTTGGCGGTACGCGGATGGCGGTGTTGGCCGCGCAATCGGTAGAAAAGTGCGCCGCGGCATTGGTTGAAGGCGGTAATCACGCCGGTATTGCTCATGGCCAAGTCGATTTGACGGTTGCCCAACCATGCGGCTTCGTCGGGGTCGAAAAAGTCGGCTTTGGCATCGAAGTAGTTGCTGAGTGCGTCGTAGGCGTTGGCAACGGTTTCTTGGACGGGGCGGTGGGGCAGGATGATTTGGAAGATCAGGGTGTTGACGCTGTATAGGACGGTACCCAACAGAATCATGACGGGGTTGGTCAGCCAGTAGGTCTCGGGTGTGTAGGTCAGCGTGGTGTAGGTGGCAACGGCGAGTGCACCGAAAGCGAAGGTGCGGTATTTGAGGCCGACGGTGCCGAGGATGGTGAAGCCGAAAGTCATCAGGGTCATGGCCAAGATGAAGGGAACGCCTGTGCCGATGGTGCTTTGGGCAAGCAATGAGGAGAGGGTAAACAGGGCAACGGTGATGACGATGTTTTTCAGACGGCCTGTGAGGCGGTTGTCCAAATCGACCAAACCGCCGGCAATAATGCCGAGCACGAATGGCATAACCAGTTTGGGCGTGTCGAAGTGCCAAACGAGGGTGGCGGCGATGAACACGCTGGCGAAGACGGGCAGGGAGGCAATGATCAGAGGTTTGAGTGGCGGAGTTTTCATGATGTTGTTGTTTATTATTCGTTATGAGGTGAATGATTGGATTTTAACAGGATTTTCAGTCGGTTTCAGAATGCTTTAAATGAGATAAGGCCGTCTGAACGGATACGGGGAAATACTTGATTTCGTTTCCACACCCGTTCAGACGGCCTTTTTTGGCTTGCGCTATTAGGTCATCAGGTTGAGGTCGCTGATGCGGTCGTAGAGGCGTTCGGTATTGTTGCCCTCGTCGTGCATTTGAATGCGCAGGCGTAAATCGTTGGCGGATACCGCTTGGCGCAGGGCTTCGCTGAGTTCGATTTGGCCTTGTGCGTAGAGGTTGAAGAGGTTTTGGTCGAATGTCTGCATGCCGTTGCTGCCGGAGCGTGCCATCAGATCGCGGATTTCCAGCAATTCGCCTTTGAAAATCAAGTCCTGCATGGCCGGAGTGTTGAGCAGGAGGTCGGTAACGGCCGTGCGTTGGCGGTTTTTCTTGATGGTGAGGCGTTGGCCGATGATGCCGACGAGGTTTAACGCCAAATCCATCAAAACCTGTTGGCGGCGGTCTTCCGGATAGAAGTTGATGATGCGCTCGATGGTTTGGGAGGCTGTGCTGGCATGGATGGTGAAAACGCACAGATGGCCGGTTTGAGCCAGTTGGAGGGCGTATTCCATGCTTTCTTCGCTGCGGACTTCGCCGATACAGACGACATCGGGCGCTTGACGCATGGCACTTTGAACGGCGATTTTCCAGTTGTCGGTATCGATGCCGATTTCACGCTGGGTGAAGATGCTGCGACAAGGTTTGTAGATAAACTCGATGGGGTCTTCGATGGTAACGATATGGCCGGGCAGCTTTTGGTTGCGGTAGTTGAGCATGGAGGCCATGGTGGTGGATTTACCCGAACCGTTCGGGCCGGCGAGGATCAGCAGGCCGCGCGGTGCGAGTGCAAGCTCTTGGAGCTTTTCGGGTAAACCGAGGGTCTTCATTTCGGGAATGTCTTGGCTGACGCGGCGCAATACCATGCCGACGCGGCCTTGCTCGTGGTAGGCGTTGACGCGGTAGCGCGTGTTGCTGCGCGATTGGACGGAATAGTTGATTTCCCAGTCGCGGTTGAAGGCTTCGAGCTGGTCGGGGTTCATGGTGGATTCGGCGATGGCGGCGGTGTCCGCGCCGGTTAGCGCTTTATGGGGCATGGGCGTGAGGGTGCCGCCGACTTTGATGGCAGGGGGAAAGTCTGCGCTGATGAAGATGTCGGATGCGTTGCGTTTTTCGGCCTCTTCACACATGCGGTCGAGCAGGGGATGAAGATGCGTGCCGATTTCGGCCGGGGTGGGGATGTGCGGTACTTGGTTTTTTTGTGAGTAGGCTTGCACCATTTCGCTTAACAGGTCGTGCAGAGGGGCGAGGTCGCTCATGATGATTCTCTTTAAAACGGGTATTCGGTCAGGCTGAAAGGCCGTCTGAAAACGGGATGATGGGGTTCAGACGGCCTGAGTATGGTTTAGAAAATAGAGAGGTTTTCGATGTTTTGCGCCTTGCTGCGTGCCAGCTCGGGGCTGATGGTGCCTTGGCGGACAAGGGTTTGCAGGGCTTGATCGAGGGTTTGCATACCGTGGGCCTGACCGGTTTGGAGGGCGGCGTTGATTTGGGCGATTTTGTTCTCGCGGATGAGGTTGCGCACGGCCGGTGTAGAAATCAGGATCTCGTGTGCGGCGACACGGCCGTTGCCGTCGCGGGTTTTCAGCAGGGTTTGGGAAATGATGGCGCGCAAGGATTCGGACAACATGGAGCGCACGATTTCTTTTTCGCCTGCAGGGAATACGTCGACAATACGGTCGATGGTTTTGGCGGCGCCGGTCGTGTGCAGCGTGCCGAAAACCAAGTGACCGGTTTCGGCGGCGGTCAGGGCGAGGGAGATGGTTTCAGGGTCGCGCATCTCACCGATCAAAATCACGTCTGGGTCTTCGCGCAGGGCGGAACGCAGGGCGTTGGTAAAGCTGTTGGTGTGCTGATGCAGCTCGCGCTGGTTGATGAGCGCCTTTTTGCTTTGGTGGACGAACTCAATCGGGTCTTCGATGGTCAGAATGTGGGCCGGTTGGGTTTCGTTGATGTAGTTGACCATCGCCGCCAGCGTGGTGGATTTACCCGAACCGGTCGGGCCGGTTACCAAGACTAAACCGCGCGGATTTTCGGCAATTTTTTGGAAAATGCGCGGCGCACGTAATTCTTCCAGCGTCAGGACGGTGCCCGGAATGGTACGGAATACGGCGGCCGGGCCGCGTTCGGTCATAAAGGCGTTGACACGGAAACGGGCAACATTAGGCAGCTCAAATGAGAAATCGACTTCAAAATCCTGTTGATAGAGCTTGCGCTGGTGGTCGTTCATGACCGAGGTAATCATGGTACCGACT
>NZ_JBQCXF010000173.1:0-5746 GCF_051956635.1 Neisseria sp. P0022.S010
CCGCATGGAGCAATCTGCTCGCAGGCAAAAGCGGCATCGGACGGATTACCCGCTTTGACGCATCCGACATCAACAGCCAAATCGCCGGCGAAGTGCGCGATTTCGACATCGGCCAATACATCAGCGCAAAAGAAGCGCGCCGTATGGACGTGTTCATCCACTACGGTATTGCCGCCGCCCTGCAAGCCATCAATGATTCAGGCTTGGACGATTTGGAAACCCTCGACAAAGACCGCGTCGGTGTCAACATCGGCTCCGGTATCGGCGGCCTGCCGAGCATTGAAGCGACCGGCAAAGCCGTTATCGAAGGCGGCGCGCGCAAAATCAATCCTTTCTTTATCCCAGGCTCGCTGATTAACCTGATTTCCGGCCACGTCACCATCCTCAAAGGCTACCGCGGCCCGAGCTACGGCATGGTGTCTGCCTGTACGACCGGCGCGCACTCCATCGGCGACTCCGCCCGACTGATTAAATACGGCGACGCGGACGTGATGATTGCAGGCGGTGCCGAAGGTGCAATCAGCACTTTGGGCGTAGGCGGCTTCGCTGCAATGAAAGCCCTTTCCACCCGCAACGACGATCCCGTCACCGCTTCCCGTCCGTGGGACAAAGGCCGCGACGGTTTCGTCATCGGAGAAGGTGCGGGCGTGCTGGTGTTGGAAGAATTGGAACACGCGAAAAAACGCGGCGCGAAAATTTACGCCGAAATCGTCGGTTTCGGCATGAGTTCCGATGCCTACCACATCACCGCTCCGAACGAAGAAGGCCCTGCATTGGCGGTTACCCGCGCGTTGAAGGATGCCGGACTGAATCCCGAAGACGTCGATTACGTCAACGCACACGGTACATCCACTCCGTTGGGCGATGCCAACGAAACCAAAGCGCTCAAACGCGCGCTGGGCGACCATGCCCGCAAAGTCATCGTCAACTCCACCAAATCCATGACCGGCCACTTGCTCGGCGCGGCAGGCGGCGTGGAAGCGTTGTACAGCGTGTTGGCGGTACACGAACAAAAATCTCCACCGACCATCAACATCTTTGAACAAGACGTTGAAGCCGGTTGTGATCTGGACTACTGTGCCAACGAAGCGCGTGACGCGAAAATCGACGTTGCCATCTCCAATTCCTTCGGCTTTGGCGGTACCAACGGCACATTGGTATTCAAACGCTTCAAAGACTGATGAAGGTTTTAAGTAAATTGAAAAGGCCGTCTGAAACTGGTTTTCAGACGGCCTTTTTTATTTTTAAAGATAAATATTCTTGATAATCTGTATCATTTATATAAAAATATCGACTCCTATCAATATTGCCCGGATTTTATCGGGTAATCAACCCAATTACATTTTTATCAGGAGTCTGCAATGAAAACTATCCGTATTCTGGCATTGGCCGCCGCACTGGCCGCCGTGCCTGTATTTGCGTCTGATTTCGGCCATGAACAGGCATTGACCATAGACGGCAAGCCCGCCCATCTGGCAGAAACTTCAGCCCGTATTTTGGCAAACGAAACCTTGACTGCGCCGCAACTGGTCGAAGACATTACCGATGGGTTGGGTGCGAAAAAAATTCCGGGCTATAAATTGATGATTATGGGCCGCACTTATTCGGTGGCAGCAGAAACCAAACCGCCGAAAGAGGGCCAAACTCAGTGGCGGGACAATACGTTCATTCATCGCGGCGTAAAACTGTTTGTCGGTATCCCGGTTAAAAACGGCAAGATGGATTTGGCGTCTGCACGATTGATTAATATCGGCGTGGTTGACGACAATGGTGGTGCCGCGCCTCATGATGAGGGTGAGAAAATCCGCCCCGTCGGCAAACAGCTGATGTCTCCCGATACCAAAGTGGAAAATGTGAAACTCAATATTGCCAAACTGACGTTGCCAAATATGAAATTAGGTGAGACCAGTGGCGGTGGCGTGAAATTGGAAGCATCGGCAACATTGGACGGTAAACCGATACAGACCAAAATCGACAGCACTTTCTCCCGCTTTTATTCCGCCAAACCGGCGGCTACACGGCCGTTTATGGCAGATGCACGGTTTGTGAAATAATCGCAAAGGCCGTCTGAAACCCAGTTTCAGACGGCCTTTTATATGACAAAACTGCATAAGTTTAGTTCTTTATAGATTAAAGATAAGGAGTTAAAAAAGCGTAGAATGGCGATTTTAAAAAATCATCATTGGAGGTCGATCATGACGGTAACGATTTTAGACGGCGGAATGGGGCGTGAACTGCATCGGCGAGGCGCACCGTTTCGTCAGCCGGAATGGTCTGCTTTGGCTTTGATGGAAACGCCGGAGATTGTACGCGAAACGCATTTGGACTTTCTTCGAGCAGGCGCACAAGTAGTTACGACCAACAGCTATGCGCTTGTTCCGTTTCATATCGGGCAGGAGCGCTTTGATGCTCAAGCTACCGAATGGGCAAGGCTGGCGGGCCGTTTGGCGCGTGAAGCGGTGGAACAAAGCGGGACTACTGCAAAAGTGGCCGCAAGCCTGCCGCCGTTGTTCGGTTCTTACCGCCCTGACTTGTTTGACAAACAAGTCGCACCTGCTTTGGCGCGCTCTTTAATATCGGGTTTGATGCCGTTTGCTGATATTTGGTTGGCAGAAACCGTATCCAGCTTGGAAGAAGCGCGTTTCTGGCGCAGCAGTCTGCCCGAGGACGGTAAACCGTTTTGGGTGTCGTTTACTTTGGAAGATACGATGCCGCATGATGTACCGGTGTTGCGTTCGGGAGAAAACGTGCACGAGGCGGCGGTTTTCGCGGTAGAGATAGGTGCGGCGGCAATGTTGTTCAATTGCAGTCAGCCTGAAGTGATGGCGGAAGCTTTGAAAGTGGCACATGAAGCCCAAGGCCGTCTGAAACTGGGTGTTTACGCCAATGCATTTGAGCCGGTACAAGGACAGATGAACGAGGCCAACGATGGTTTGGATCCGATTCGTGCCGATGCTACGCCGGAAAATTATTTGGCGTGGGCGAGACAATGGGCGGATTTGGGTGCTGAAATCATCGGCGGGTGCTGCGGTATCGCACCTGAACATATCCGTGCGTTGGCGCAAGGATTTAAGGCCGTCTGAAAGTGGTCGCATAATATTTTGATACGGTTAGAACAGGCTAAAAAAGCCGGTAATGCCGTCGCTTTACAAATACATAATTATAAAAATCAGGAATAAACATGTCGCAAAAATCTCAAATCGGCTTGGCCGCGCTGACGGCCTTGGTTATCAGTTCCATGATTGGTTCGGGTATTTTCAGCCTGCCGCAGAATATGGCTGCCGTCGCAGGTTCGCAGGCTTTGCTGCTGGGTTGGCTGATTACCGGTGTGGGCATTATCTTTCTCGGTCTGTCATTTTCGGCCTTGTCCAAACTTAAGCCCGAATTGGACGGCGGTATTTATACGTACGCCCGCGACGGCTTCGGCGATTTGATGGGTTTTTTCTCGGCGTGGGGCTATTGGCTTTGCACTACGGTCGGTATTGTCGGCTATTTGGTGGTTGCGTTTGAAGCAGTAGGCGGATTTGTCGATACGCCGGACAACGTGATTTTCGGTAAAGGCAACACATTTGCCGCTTTTGTCGGTGAATCGGTAATTGTGTGGCTGATTTACTGGTTGGTAGTGCGCGGTATTAAAGAAGCGGCAGGAGTGAACCTGATTGCGACAGCAGTCAAAGTATTTCCGCTGATTTTATTTATCGGTATGGCAGCCTATTTCTTTCAAACCGAAGTGTTTATGTCCGATTGGACAGGGGCGAGCCTTACTACGCCTGAAAATCCTGATGTCAGCCTGATGACGCAGGTGAAAAACACAATGCTGATTACGCTGTGGGTGTTTACCGGTATTGAGGGTGCGGCGGTTTTGTCCAAGTATGCGCGAAGTCGTGCTGATGTCGGTCGAGCAACCATTATCGGAGTCAGCTTGACGCTGGCAATGTATGTGGCAATTACCGTCTTGGCTCAAGGCATTTTGCCTCGTGTGGATATTGCAGTAATGGCTAATCCGTCTATGGCGGGCGTGTTGGCGCACATGGTCGGTCCTTGGGGTAAAGTGCTGATTTCTTCTTGCCTGATTGTGTCTGTGCTGTCGTCTTATTTAAGCTGGACGCTGTATGCGACCGAGATTCCGCACATGGGTGCGAGAAACGGCGCATTTCCAGAATCGTTTATCCCGTTGAATAAAAACGAAGTGCCGCAGGGTTCGTTGATGTTTACCACCTTGACCGTGCAGGTTTGCCTATTGCTGGTGTGGTTAAAAGGCGAGGATTATTCTGCCTTGCTGATGGTATCGACTTCCATGATTTTGATACCGTATCTGTTAATTGGTGCATATCTGCTCAAATTATCGCTGACACAAAAGGCTGCGGCAAAATACCGTCTTATCGGCGCGGCAGCAACGCTTTATGCGGTTTGGATTGTCTATGCGGCAGGCACGGAATATTTGCTGCTTTCAGTCTTGCTCTATTTGCCCGGAGTATTGCTGTTTCTCTATTCGCAAAAGAAACACTACGGAAGTTGTCAGTTCAACCGTGTGGAAAAAGCCGTATTGGTATTGCTGTTGATTTTGGCTGTGCCGGCCGTACAGCAGTTTGTCGCTAGCTTGCAAGCGTAAGCAGAAAGGTTTGAAAAGGCCGTCTGAAATCCAGTTTCAGACGGCCTTTTATTGATAAAACCGATTCAATATCGCATCATTTTGCTGTCCACCTGCATTGCCCAAGCATCGATACCGCCTTGCAGGTTGTAGAGGTTTTCAAATCCGGCGTCTTCTAAATACATTGCCGTGTGCAGGCTGCGGATGCCGTGGTGGCAGTAAACGACAATGGGTAAATCGTCGTCGGGCAGCTCGTTTTGACGCAGGGGGATGAGGTTCATCGGGATATGAATGGCGGCGGGCAGGGTGCAGATGGCGCGTTCTTCATCGGTGCGGACGTCGAGCAGATGAAATGCGCGGCCTTCGTCCTGCCATTGTTTCAATTCGGTGGGCGAGAGTTGGATAATGTCGGTCATAGGGTTGGGTATAAAAGTATGAGGCCGTCTGAACTTTCAGACGGCCTGTTGTTTAAAAATCGAAATCGCCGAACGGATTGGCCGATTTATCTTCCAAGTGGGCTACGACGGTGTCGAACAATACCTTTTCGGAAAACTCATTGCCGTTACGCGTCAGCAAAAGCGCGCGTTGTACCGGTTTGCGGCCGACGATGACCACCATACGGCCGCCGTCTTTCAGTTGCTCTTTCAGAATTTCAGGTATGCTGTCTACTGCGCCGCCCACATAAATCGCATCAAAAGGAGCGCCTTGCGATGCTTCGGTCAGGCCGTTGTTTTGCACATAATCGACGTTGGTAAAGCCCAATTCGTCCAAAACTTTTTTGGCGCGTTGCTGCTGCTCGGCATCGATGTCGTCAGTGACGACTTTGCCGGCCAGTTTGGACAGCAGGGCGGTTGCATAGCCTGAACCTGTACCGATTTCTAAGACGGTTTCGTCTTTTTTCAGTTTCAAACCTTGAGCCAGGCGGGCAACGACTTTGGGTTCCAACATCTTATGGCCGTTGGTCAGCGGCAGCTCCATATCCGCATAGGCCAAACCTTGAAAAGCCTCGCCGACAAAATGTTCGCGCTCGATCTCCTCCAAAGCATCCAAAATGTCGAAGTCCAAGACATCCCACGGACGAATCTGCTGTTCAACCATATTGAAACGCGCTTTTTCAAAGTCCATATTTGTGCTCCGTTCAATTCTTAATTTTAT
>NZ_JBQCXF010000174.1:0-5743 GCF_051956635.1 Neisseria sp. P0022.S010
GCATGAAGCTGGACGAGCTTTTCAGACGGCCTGAATACGCCAAGCTCTTGATACAGCACGCAGGGCAAAGTTTCGGCGCGAATATCCCAACCCATCCCGACCAAATCACGCCCGAATTTGTGCGCCAAGAAATCGCCGCCGGACGCGCGATTATCCCTGCCAACATCAACCACCCCGAACTCGAACCGATGATTATCGGCCGCAACTTCCGTGTCAAAATCAACGGCAACTTGGGCAACTCCGCCGTCACCTCCAGCCTGACCGAAGAAGTCGAAAAAATGGTGTGGTCGCTGCGTTGGGGCGCAGACACGATTATGGACTTATCCACAGGCGCGCACATCCACGAAACGCGCGAATGGATTATCCGCAACGCGCCCGTCCCCATCGGCACCGTGCCTATTTACCAGGCTTTGGAAAAAACCGGCGGCATTGCCGAAGATTTGACTTGGGATTTGGTGCGCGACACCTTAATCGAGCAGGCAGAACAAGGCGTGGATTATTTCACCCTGCACGCCGGCGTATTGCTGCGTTATGTGCCGATGACCGCCAACCGCCTGACCGGCATCGTATCGCGCGGCGGCTCCATCATGGCGAAATGGTGCCTCGCCCACCATCAGGAAAACTTCCTCTACACGCATTTCGACGAAATCTGCGAAATCATGAAAGCCTACGACGTCTCGTTCAGCCTCGGCGACGGCCTGCGCCCCGGCTGCATTGCCGATGCCAACGACGAATCCCAATTTGCCGAGCTGCACACTTTGGGCGAATTGACCGCCAAAGCGTGGAAACACGACGTCCAAGTCATGATCGAAGGCCCCGGCCATGTACCGTTGCAACGCGTGAAAGAAAACATGACCGAAGAGCTGCAACATTGCTTTGAAGCGCCTTTCTACACCCTCGGCCCGCTCGTTACCGACATCGCCCCCGGCTACGACCACATCACCTCGGGCATAGGCGCGACCAATATCGGCTGGTACGGCACAGCCATGCTCTGCTACGTGACCCCGAAAGAGCATCTTGGCCTGCCCGATAAAGAAGACGTGCGCACCGGCATCATTACCTACAAACTCGCCGCCCACGCCGCCGACCTCGCCAAAGGCTGGCCGGGTGCGCAGTTGCGCGACAACGCCCTGAGCAAGGCGCGTTTCGAATTCCGCTGGCGCGACCAATTCCGCCTCAGCCTCGACCCCGAACGCGCCGAGAGCTTCCACGACGAAACCCTGCCCGCAGAAGGCGCGAAAATCGCCCACTTCTGCTCGATGTGCGGCCCCAAATTCTGCTCGATGAAAATCACGCAGGAAGTGCGCGACTACGCCGACAAGCAAAAAGCACAACAGCAAGGTATGGAAGAAAAAGCGATTGAGTTCGTCAAAAAAGGAGCAAAGCTTTACAGTTGAAACGTAAAGCAAGAAAAGGCCGTCTGAAAATGTTTCAGACGGCCTTTTTAGCGAATAGTCTTTAAGCCAAAGCAATACGCACTACGGTTGCTTATTTTTCTACTCTGCGGAAATGGTGCGGACGGAAGCCGAGCGCAGCGAGGGAAACGAAGTAGAGGCCGCCGCCCAAGGCAATCAGGACACAGAGTTGGCCTGCTTTTTTAAAGCCGCCGACGTGTACCCATTCAAACGGCAGATAATATTGCGCCAGCCACAAACCGCCGCCCATGACGACCAAAGAGATGACCATTTTGACCAAAAACGCCGCCCATCCTTTACCGGGGCGGTAGATGCCGTGTTTGCGCAAAAGGAAAAACAGCAAACCTGCATTCAGACACGCGCCCAAACCGATAGCGAGGGACAAGCCGACGTGTTTGAGCGGCGAAATGAAGGCGAGGTTCATCAACTGCGTGCAAATCAGCGTGAAAATAGCGACCTTAACAGGAGTTTTGATGTTTTGGCGCGCGTAGAAGCCGGGTGCCAACACTTTAATCATAATCAGCCCGATCAAGCCGAAGGAATAGGCGATCAGCGCGTGTTGGGTCATTTGCGCGTCGTGCAGCGTAAATTCACGGTACATGAACAAGGTCGTAACCAGAGGGAAAGACAACACGGCAAGGCCGACGGCGGCAGGTAGGGTCAGTAGCATACACAAGCGCAAACCCCAGTCGAGCAGGCCGGAAAACTGCTCGGTATCCTGACTGGCGGCGTGTTTGGACAAGGTAGGCAGCAAGATTGTACCGAGTGCCACGCCCAAAACGCCAGTCGGCAATTCCATCAGTCGGTCGGCGTAATACATCCACGACACGCTGCCGGACTGTAAAAACGAGGCAAAAATGGTGTTGATAACCAAGGAAATCTGCGCCACGCTTACGCCCAAAATAGCCGGTGCCATCTGTTTCATCACGCGGTTGACCGCTGCGTCTTTAAAGCTGAGTTTGGGCATTTTCAAGAAGCCCAATTTTGCCAACCAAGGCAGTTGGAACACCAGCTGCAACACGCCGCCGACAAATACCGCCCACGCCAAAGCCATAACGGGCGGATCGAAATACGGTACAAAAAACAGGGAAAAGACGATAAAGGAGATGTTCAAAAATGTCGGCGTAAAGGCAGGAATGCCGAATTTATGATAGGAATTAAGGATCGAACCGACAAAAGACGACAAGGAAATCAAAAAGATATAAGGAAACGTTACCCGCAGCAGGTCGATGGAAAGCTGAAACTTATCAGCTTCTTTGGCAAAACCGGGAGCGGAAACATAAATCACCCATGGCGCGGCAAGTATGCCCAGCGCGGTAACGATGACCAACACAAACGACAGCATACCGGCCACATGACGTACAAATGCCTGTGTGGCTTCGGGTGAGCGGGTTTCTTTGTATTCCGCCAAAATCGGTACGAAGGCTTGGGCAAATGCGCCCTCTGCAAACACGCGCCGCAGCAGGTTGGGCAGTTTGAACGCGACAAAAAACGCATCCGTCGCCATGCCTGCACCAAACGCACGGGCGATAATCGTATCGCGCACAAAGCCTAAAATGCGCGACACCATAGTCAGGCTGCCAACCTTGGCCAAGGCTCCCAATAAATTCATGTATTTTCCTTACTTGTCTTTCAGGCCGTCTGAAAATCCGGCTTCTTCCAATACTGCCGCCGCCGCCAATGCAGCCGTATCTTTTTTCAACAGCAGATGCAAGGCGTGGAAATCCTGTTCCAACACGGCCACGGCTTCAGGGCGGTCATACCAGTCTGCAACGGCCTGCGCCAGTTTTTCAGGGACGGCGTCGTGTTGCAGCAGCTCGGGAACAGCGGCTTTACCCAACAGAATATTGGGCAAACCGACATGCGGCACTTTGATTTTGCGTTTCACATACGCATAAGTCAGCGGCGAAATTTTGTAGCTGATGACCATAGGCCGCTTGCACAAGGCCACTTCCAAAGTCGCCGTACCGCTGGTAACCAATACCACGTCGGCAGCGGTGCAAACCGTATCCGACTGCTTGTCGGTCAGCGTGATGGGAAGAGAGGCGAACTCAGGCTGCGCCAAAATTTCGCTAATGCGTTTGCGCGTTGCGGCCGTTGCCACAGGCAGCAAAAACTGTGCCTGCGGGTAACGTTTCAACAGCAATAAGGCCGTCTGAAAAAATACCGCCGCCATGTAATCGATTTCGCTCACGCGGCTGCCGGGCAATATGGCAAACACGGGCACGTCCGCAGGAACGCCCAGCTTCTGCCGCGCCGCCGCCCTATCCGCTTCCACGGGCATGGTTTGCGCCATCGGATGGCCGACAAACTCGGCCTTACCTCCGGCATCGATATAAAGCTGCGGCTCCATCGGAAACAGGCACAACACGCGGTTGACCTGATGCACGATTTTATTGACCCGTTCGCGTCGCCACGCCCAAACCGACGGGCTGACGTAATGAATGGTATGAATGCCTGCCTGCTTGAGTTTTTCCGCCACGCCGAGATTAAAGTCCGGCGCATCGATGCCGATAAACACATCCGGCTTGAGGCGGATTAAATCGTTCACCAGCCCTTTGCGGATTTTCAAAATCTGCGGCAGGCGTTTGATGACCTCAACAAAACCGCGCACCGCCAACTTTTCCTGATCGTACAAACTCTCGAAACCCTCCGCCTTCATGCGCTCGCCACCGATGCCGGTAAACCGCGCATTCGGGCAACGCGCCTTAATGGCACGGATTAAGTGTGCGCCAAGCAAGTCGCCGGAAGCTTCGCCGACACTGATGGCGATAAGGGGGGAAGGATTGGGGTTCATGTTGTTGAGGTTCGGAAGCTAAAAGATTTTGTGGCGGACATTTGCCCGCCCGTTTTCAGACGGCATCTGCGGCAGACAGACAGGAAACCTGCCTACTGCGCGGATTTTTGCAATCCAAAGGCCGTCTGAAAAAGTTTCAGACGGCCCTCAATCCATCAATCAACGGATAATGCCGCGTGTGGATTGTGCAAAAAAGTCTTTAAATACCGCCAATTCGCTTTGGGTTTCGGCACGTTTCAGAATGTCTGCCTTGGCCTCTTCAAACGGAATGCCACGATGGTAAATGGTTTTATACACATCTTTGACAGAGGCAATCTGTTCGGCAGTGAAACCGTTGCGGCGCATACCTTCGCTATTGAGGCCGGCCGGTTCGGCGCGGTAGCCAGCAGCCATGAAGTACGGCGGTACGTCTTTGTGTACGCCGGCGGCAAACGCGGTCATGGCGTAATCGCCGATTTGGCAGAATTGGAACACCAGCGTGTAGCCGCCCAAGACGACGTAGTCGCCGATGGTAACGTGGCCTGCGAGTGAGGCGTTGTTGGCGAAGATGGTATGGTTGCCGACCACGCAGTCATGGGCAAGGTGGCAGTAGGCCATAATCCAGTTGTCGTCGCCGATACGGGTTTCGCCGATACCGGTGACCGTACCGAGGTTGAACGTCGTAAATTCGCGGATGGTGTTGCCGTTGCCGATAATCAGCTTGGTCGGCTCGTCGCGGTATTTTTTGTCCTGCGGAATTTCGCCGAGGCTGGCAAATTGGAAAATACGGTTGTTTTCACCGATGGTCGTATGGCCGTTGATGACGACGTGCGGGCCGATTTCGGTATTCGCACCGATTTGCACATTGGGGCCGATGATGCTGTATGGGCCGACTTTGACGCTGGAGTCGAGTTCGGCTTTAGGGTCGATGACGGCGGTCGGATGGATAAGGGTCATGCTGTCTCCTTGCTGTCTGATACAGGTATTGCCTGCAAGATGCCGTCTGAACTTTCAGACGGCCTGTCCCATTCTTACACCACGCGTTTGGCGCACATAATCACGGCTTCAACGGCAACTTGGCCGTCGACTTTGGCAACGGCGTTGAATTTGCCGATACCGCGTTTGTTGGTCAACAGCTCGACTTCAAATACCAGTTGGTCGCCGGGGATGACTTGGCGTTTGAAACGGGCGTCGTCGATACCGGCGAAGAAGAAGAATTCGTTTTCTTTACGGCCGCCTTCGCTGAGGATGGCGAGTGTGCCGCACGCTTGCGCCATGGCTTCGATAATCAGCACGCCGGGCATCACGGGCAGGTCGGGAAAATGGCCTTGGAACTGCGGCTCGTTCATGGTGACGTTTTTAATCGCAGTTAGGGTTTTCATCGGTTCGAACGCGGTAATGCGGTCGAGTTGCAAAAACGGATAGCGGTGTGGGATAAGTTTTTGAATGTCTTTGGCTTCGATCGGGAGTTGTACGTCCATGATGTTCGTCTTTCCTTGTTTGTATTGGGTTTAAACGTATTCGGATGCGGGGCGCGGACTGTTTGCGCCGC
>NZ_JBQCXF010000175.1:0-5708 GCF_051956635.1 Neisseria sp. P0022.S010
CGAGTGCGACGACCATTGCCATGACCACGAAGAAGCCGAAGCGCACCACAGCGCGTTTATTTTGGTTTGTACTGAATGCGGTACGGCGGATGAGCAGACACTGAGCCAAGAATGGGCGGCATTGCGTGCAGGCGTGGCCGAAACCGGTTTCTCATTAAAAGAAGAACATGTTGTTTTAACAGGAATTTGTAAAAAATGTCAGAAGTAAAAAAGACCAAAGTCCACCTGATTTCAGGCTTCCTTGGAACAGGTAAAACCACTGCACTTAAAAGTCTGATGGCGCAAAAAGACCCGAATGAAAAATGGGTCATCATCGTCAACGAATTTGGTGAAATCGGCATTGACGGCGCCGTCTTGAGCGACAACGGTATTCCCGTGGCAGAAATCGCCGGCGGCTGTTTGTGTTGTACTGCAGGCGCGCAAATGGGTACGACCGTACAAAAAATGCTGCGCGATGCCCAACCCGACCGCTTGATGATTGAGGCAAGCGGACTGGCGCACGCCGCCAGCGTCATCGACGAATTGAAAGCCAAACCGCTCGACAGTATGCTGGAAATCGGCGCCGTCTTTACCGTTGTCGATCCGCGCCAATTCATTAATCCCGATTACGCGCAACAAGCCTTGTATAAAGACCAAATCGGCATTTGCGACGTATTGGTCGCCAGCAAAACCGACTTATGCACGCCAGAGCAGCTGGCCGAGTTTCACGATAAAGCGGCCAAGCTGTTCCCGCCTAAAGCCAAAGTGGTTGAAGTACAAAATGCGCAACTCGACATCCAATGGCTTGATATTCCCGTTGTCGAAAAATCGCGCTACCGCCTCAAAGCCCTGCCGGACAACACCATGGGCTTCCAGTCTCAAGGCTTCACTTTCCCTGCCGGACGTGATTTCGACGGCGAAAAACTGACCGATTTCTTCAACGACCTACCTAAATTTACAGACGGCCTCGTGCGTGCCAAAGGCGTGTTCCAAGTGCTCGGTACATGGGTGTGGCTGAACTGGGTGGACGGTCAATGGGGCGCAAACCAAGTTTCATGGCGCCGTGATTCCCGCTTTGAATTGATTGCCAAATCGTTTGACGCGGATTTGATTGAGAAGAAATTGCAGGAGGCTTTGGAGAAGTAAATCATCGGCCAAACGCTTATTAATTCGTTACTATATGCCGTCTGAAGTCAGCGGTTTCAGACGGCCTTCAAATCAAAAAAAATAGAGGAACACTTTACCATGTGGCGTTATATCTTTCATCGTTTGCTCCTTTTGATTCCCACGTTATTGGGGATTTTGGCAATTACTTTTGCCGTGATTCAGTTTGTCCCCGGCGGTCCGGTGGAACAGATGGTTCAGCAGCTGACGCAGGGTGCGGTTGGCGGCGAGACGGCGGGACACAGTATGCCCGGAACTTTGGCCAAAAACGGCAACCGCATCAGTGCGGAGGATTTGGCCGCGCTGAATGCTTTATACGGTTTCGACAAGCCGCCTGTGACGCGTTTTGCCGATATGGTATGGAAATTCGCCCGTTTCGATTTGGGTGAGAGCTTTTTCCATCACCAAACTGTGTTTGAGCTGGTGAAAGAGAAAATGCCGGTATCGATGAGTTTGGGTTTGTGGACATTCTTCCTGACTTATTTGATATGTATTCCGTTGGGTATTGCCAAGGCGGTCAGGGATGGCAGCCGATTCGATACGATTACGGGCATGGTGATTTTGGTCGGCTATACCGTACCGCCGTTTGTATTGGGTTTGGTATTGCTGGTGTTATTTGGCGGTGGCAGCTTTTTTGCTTGGTTCCCACAGGGCGGCTTGGTCGGTGATGATTTCGATACGCTCTCTTGGGCAGGTAAAGTCAAAGATTATTTGTGGCATATGGCTTTGCCGATTACCGCTTCGGTGGCAGGTAACTTGGCGGTGATGACCGTATTGACGAAAAATGTGTTTCTTGAAGAAATCCGCCGTCAATATGTTTATACCGCACGAGCCAAGGGCTTGCCTGAGAAACAGATTTTGTGGAAACATATTTTCCGCAACGCCATGATTCCTCTGATTACCGGTTTCCCGGCCGCATTTATCGGCGCATTCTTTACCGGAAGCCTGTTGATTGAAACGTTGTTCTCGCTGGATGGGTTGGGTTTGCTGTCTTACGAGGCAGTGATGAAACGGGATTATCCTGTCGTAATGGGTACGCTGTATGTGTTCACGCTAATGGGGTTGTTGGCTAAATTGGTGTCGGATATTTCTTATTCATGGGTCGATCCGCGCATTCACTTTGGCGGACAGAAATAAGGCCGTCTGAAAATATCTTCAATCCATTATTAAAGAATGTTTCGAACCATGAAAAAGAAAAAATCTACTTCAAACCCTACTTGGCAAGCCTTTAAGCAACATAAGCGCGGTTGGTTGGCTTTGCGGATTTTGGCCGTTTTGTTTGTCGTCACTTTGCTTGCGCCTTTGTGGAGCAACGACAAACCTTTGTGGATACGCTATCAGGGCGAGTATTTCTTCCCCTTGGTAAACGAATATAACGAAACCACATTTGGCGGCGATTTCGATACGCCTGCGGATTATCTGGATCCGCTTATCCGCCACAACATTACTTCAGACGGCAATTTTGCCCTTTACCTGCCCAATCCTTATGATGCCGATACCTTAAACGATTTTGATACGGCACCCGATCCGGCCAAACCGTCCGAACGGCATATCTTAGGAACGGACGACCGCGGCCGCGACCTGTTGGCGCGCTTGGTTTACGGTTTCCGCGATTCGCTGTTGTTTGCCTTGGTGTTGACCGTGGTGACTACCGTAATCGGCGTGGTTGCAGGCGCGGTGCAGGGTTATTTCGGCGGTAAAACCGACCTTCTGATGCAGCGTTTTATCGAGGTTTGGGGCGGTATGCCAGAGCTGTACCTCCTGATTATCCTGTCTTCGTTCTTTAATCCGGGGCTGTTGATTTTGCTGGTGTTGCTGTCGCTTTTCGGCTGGATGGGCTTGTCTGACTATGTCCGCGCCGAGTTTTTGAAAAACCGTCAGACCGATTACGTTTTGGCAGCGCGCGCGATGGGCGTGGGCAACCGTGAAATCATGTGGCGCCATATCCTGCCTAACAGCTTGACACCGGTATTGGCCTTCCTGCCTTTCCGTATTTCCGGTGCGGTACTCGCTCTGACCAGTTTGGACTTCTTGGGCTTGGGCGTACCTGCCTCACAGGCAAGTTTGGGCGAGTTGCTGGCGCAAGGCAAAGACAACTTGGACGCGTGGTGGATCGGCCTGTCTGCCGTTGCTACGTTGACGGTGATGCTGCTTTTGCTGGTCATGATCGGCGAAGGTTTGCGTCAGGCATTTGACGTACGCGCACGCAGTTAATTGCTTTTCTAAAGCGTGAAGAGGGTGGGCAGCAAAGCTTATCCTGCATTCTTAGGGCCGTCTGAAAAGTTTCAGACGGCCTCATCCATTCGTTTGAATCATTAAAAACCATGAATCAAGAAATCACATTTCTTACTCTTTTTCTGCTCGGCTTTTTTGGCGGAACGCATTGCGTCGGCATGTGCGGCGGATTGAGCAGTGCATTCGCTTTGCAGCTGCCGCCACATTTAAACCGAATCGGGCTGATCGTATTGTTGAACTTGGGGCGAATCAGCAGCTATGTCGTCATTGGCCTGTTGGTCGGCTTGGTCGGGCAGGTCGGCATTTCCTTGGACGATACGCGCGCAGTTCAAAACGGTTTGTATATTGCCGCCAATGTCTTACTGCTTTTGCTCGGTCTGTATCTTGCCGGTATTTCAACTGCTGCAACCAAAATAGAACGCATCGGCAAACCGATATGGAAACGCCTAAATCCTTTGTTGAACAAATTGCTGCCGATTAAATCAGTGCCTGCCTGTTTCGGCGTGGGCGTGCTTTGGGGCTGGCTGCCTTGCGGTTTGGTGTACAGCGCGTCTTTGTATGCTTTGGGCAGCGGCAATGCTTTGCACGGCGGGCTGTATATGCTAGCGTTTGCATTGGGGACTTTGCCGAACTTGCTTGCGATGGGCATATTTGCCGCGCAGTTGAAAACCTTTCTGCAAAAACGCATGGTTCGTTTGTGTGCCGGATTGTTGGTGGCAGGATGGGCGATATGGCGCTTGGCCGTATTTGTAATGGGACAAATCGGGTAAGGTAAAAAGGTTTTATTTAGTTTGTTGTTTTACAATTAAAAAGGCCGTCTGAAAGATTTTCAGACGGCCTTTTTTCACAAGGAAGATTTAATGTATCAAATTCCAAGCCATCTTGGCGGCAATCAGCAGCAACATAATGCCGAAGGTGATTTTGAGTTTTCGGGCGGGCAGTTTGTGCGCCGTTTTTACGCCGAGCGGAGCAAAGAGGATGGTGGCAACGCTCAATATGGCCACGGCCGGAAGATAGATAAAGCCTGCCGCGCCTTCAGGCAGGTTGGCAATATGCAAACCGTTGGCAAAATAGCCGATGGTGCCGGCAATCGCAATCGGCCATGCTAAACCTGAAGATGTGCCGATGGCGCGGTGTGCCGGAAAGTTGCAATACAGCAGAAATGGAACGGATAGTGAACCGCCTCCGATACCGACCCAGCTTGACGCAGCCCCAAAAAGCGTGCCGACGGCTGTCAGGCCGGGGAGGGTAGGCAGGGTGCGTGAAGGTTTGGGTTTGGAATCGCGTAGGGTTTTGAGTGCGATAAAGGCAAGAAATGCAATAAAGAAAACCTGCAAAGCCAGCGTCGGCATATATTTTGCCGACACCGCGCCGAGAAGTACGCCGAGTATCATGCCCGGCGTCATCCGGCGGACGGTCGCCCAATCGATGGCGTGTTTTTTATGTTGGGCGTACATACTGGAGAAGGTGGTAAACACCATGACGGCAAAGGAAGTGCCGATGGCAAGATGCTGGGCATAGGGGTGGCCGCCTATGCCTTGCAGTTGCAACGCCCATAAGACAACGGGAACAATCAACGTGCCGCCGCCTACGCCGAATAATCCGGCAATAAAGCCCGCCGCGCTGCCGACGGTGAGCAGGGCAAGGATGATGTCCCAAGACCACATTTCAGACGGCCTTGTCGTGTTTATGAGTTTTGTGGCGTTTTTTAAACCAACGGATTGCTGCCATCACATAACCGGACAGGCTGTAACCGAGGAAGAACAAGAAGAGGACGAGCGAAGGTTTCCAGTTGATGAGCAGCAATACCAACACGGCCAACACCATGCCCATAAACGGCACTTGGCGGCGGATGTTGATTTCTTTGAAGCTCCAAAACGGAATCTGCACAATCATGGAAATACCGGCAAACAGGGTAATGCCCAATGCCCACCAATGCACGCCGGGGAAGCGTTCAAAGCTGTGGTTGACCCAAATCAGGCCGACAATCAATGCAGCGGCGGTCGGACTTGGAACGCCGATAAACCAGCGTTTATCGACCTTGCCGATGAGCGTGTTGAACAGCGCCAAACGCAGGGCGGCGCAGGCGCAGTAGATAAAGGCGACGGAATAACCGATTTTGCCAAACTGCCAAAGTTGCCATTTATAGGCAATCAGGGCAGGCGCTACACCGAAGCTGACCATATCGGCAAGGCTGTCGAGCTGTTCGCCGAACGCGCTTTGGCTGTTGGTCAAACGGGCAACGCGACCGTCCATACCGTCGAGCAGCATGGAAAGGAAAACTGCAATCGCCGCCGTTTCATAACGTCCGTGCATGGACTGGGTAATGG
>NZ_JBQCXF010000176.1:0-5701 GCF_051956635.1 Neisseria sp. P0022.S010
GCCTTTTGGGCAATGCTTCACAAAAAGACGCCGATGCGGTGGAACGCGATTTGGCGAATATCCTGATTGATGGCGAACAGGTAAAAATGGCATTCAGCCTGGTGCGCGATTTGATTGTGTTTACCGAGTATCGGCTGGTGTTGGTGGATAAGCAGGGGTTGACCGGCAAGAAAGTGTCTTACCGTTCGATTCCGTATCGTTCCGTGTCGCGCTTTTCGGTGGAAACCTCGGGTCATTTCGATTTGGATGCCGAGCTGAAGATTTGGGTTTCTTCTGGCGAAGCACCGACCGAAACCTTGCAATTTAAAAGCGACAAGAGCGTGATTGCCATTCAGAAAGCCTTGGCAGAAGCTGTGTTGAAACCGTCAAAATAGAAAGGAAACATGATGAGCGAACAGCAAGAATTGTTTTGTTACAAACAGATGCCGGTGTGGACGGCGGACGAGATTCCCGAAGCCTTGTTGTCCAAACACAATACCGCCGCCGGTACTTGGGGCTGCCTCAATGTCCTCCAAGGCCGTCTGAACTTCAACGAAGTGGACGAGGCGGGCAATATTACGGCCACGCACGAGCTGACGCCTGAAAGCGATGATTGGATTATCCATCCGCAAGCATGGCACTTTATCGCGCCGCAAACGCAAGATACGGAAATCCAACTGTCGTTTTACTGCGAGGCGGCGGACTATTTCAATAAGAAATACGGCATGAGCGCGACACATTCGGCCGTCCGCGCCGCCGAGGGCATTGTGCCCGTCGGCAAGGTTTTGGATATGGGCTGCGGTCAGGGCCGCAATGCGCTGTATCTGGGTTTGAAAGGTTTTGACGTTACCGCTGTCGATAATAATCCGAACGCGGTTCAAAACGTGGAAGAGCTGGCGCGTATCGAAGAACTGAATGTCCGCGCGTTTGAATACGACCTCAACGCCGCCAACATTCAGGAAAACTTCGATTATATGGTGGCGACCGTGGTGTTTATGTTCCTGATGCCGCGTTACGTTCCTGATGTGATTGCCAATATGAAGGAACACACCAACCCCGGCGGCTACAACCTGATCGTGTCTGCGATGGATACGGAAGATTTCCCTTGCCCGATGCCGTTCCCGTTCAAGTTTGGCGAGGGCGAGTTGCGCGAATACTATAAGGATTGGGAATTGGTGGAGTACAAGGAAGAGCTGGGTTCGATGCATGCGAAAGACGAATTCGGCAATCCGATTCAGTTTAAATTCGTTACCATGCTGGCGAAGAAACCGGAATAAAGGTTTTGCCGTAAAAAAAGCCGTCTGAATTCAGTTTTCAGACGGCCTTTGTCGTCATCAATCCACAATCCTTTTGCCCAAAATTACGACGTCTGCCAACATGGTGTCCAAATCGCAGACTTGCGGCAGCCGCCCCCATTCTTCAAAACCGAAACGGTGAAACAGGTTCAGGCTCGGATAGTTGTGGCCGAACACAAGCGCGATGACGTTGCGGATATCCAATGATGGCGCACGTTCGAGCATGTGCCGCAACAGGATTTTGCCCACGCCTGCACCGCGCATATCGTGGCGGACATAAATGCTGACTTCCGCGCTGATGTGGTAGGCATAGCGCGGATGGTAGTCGCTGAAACTGCCCCAGGCCAATACGGTGCCGTCGGCATCGTAAAGGGCGTAGATCGGGCGTTTGTCCGTGTGTGCGGCAAACCATATTTCACGCTCTGCAACCGTGGTCGGCGACAAATCGGCCGTGGATTGGCGTGTGGCCACGGTGCTGTTGTAAATATCGACGATGGCGGGCAAGTCTTGGCGCAGGGCAGGGCGGATGGTGTATTGCATTTCAGACGGCCTGTTATTGAATCAGTTTGGAGATAGTCTTAAAGGCCGGATGTTTGGCATCGCCGAGCAGTTGGAACAAAATACTTTCGACATTGGAAATGATAATGCCCTGACGGCTCATTTGCGCCAAACCGTTGTCGCGGTTGGCTGTTGTACGCGAGGCGGTGCATTCGAAAGGCAGGAATACGGCGTAACCTTGTGCTTTCAAATCCAAGGCCGTCTGAAGCATACAGATATGCGTTTCTGCGCCCACCAAAATAATGTTTTTGATGTCGTTTTTGCGTAATATTTCATGAATTTCGGGTAAAAACGCCGAAAATTGGGTTTTCTCGACAACAGGCGTGCCTTCGGGCAACAGCAGCGATACGGCGGATACAGTGTTGCCCAAACCTTTCGGATATTGTTCGGTTACGGCAAAGGGTACGTCCAAAGCCGTCAAGCCTTGAATCAGCAGGCGGCAGCGTTCCAACATTTCGTCTGCGCCGGAAAGGGCGGGCAGCAGGCGTTCTTGAATATCGACAATCAGACAAAGCGTATTTTTCGGGTTCATGGCTTTTCCTTTCAGACGGCCTTGACAGCAAAATCGTTTAATCAGAATGCAATCATATAACAAGCCGCTGGAAAAGTATTGCAGCTTGCCCTGTTTTAAAGCCCGAAATTCTTTTAAAATACCGCCTGATTTGAATTGATAGAGACCGACAACATGAATTTATACCAAACCGTCGAACGTGAAGCCCAAGCAGCCTTTGCCGCTGCCGGTTTGTCCGACAGCCCCGTCGTATTGCAGGTGGTAAAAAATCCCGACTTTGGCGATTTCCAAATCAACGGCGTGATGGGTGCGGCGAAAAAAGCCAAACAAAATCCGCGCGAGTTGGCGCAAAAAGTGGCCGAAGCATTGGCCGACAATGCCGTGATTGAAAGCGCGGAAGTGGCCGGCCCCGGCTTTATCAACCTGCGCCTGCGTCCTGATTTCCTCGCCCAAAACATTCAGACGGCCTTGAACGACGCGCATTTCGGCGTAGCAAAAACCGCCCAACCGCAAACCGTCGTTATCGACTATTCTTCGCCTAATCTGGCCAAAGAAATGCACGTCGGCCACCTGCGTTCCAGCATCATCGGCGACAGCATTTCGCGCGTATTGGAATTTATGGGCAACACCGTTATCCGTCAAAACCACGTCGGCGACTGGGGTACGCAGTTCGGCATGTTGGTCGCTTATTTGGTTGAGCAGCAAAAAGACAATGCCGCGTTTGAACTGGCGGATTTGGAGCAGTTTTACCGCGCCGCCAAAGTGCGCTTTGACGAAGATGCCGCCTTTGCCGACACCGCGCGCGAATACGTTGTGAAGCTGCAAGGCGGCGATGAAACCGTGTTGGCGTTGTGGAAACAGTTTGTCGATATTTCGCTCTCGCACGCTCAAGCCGTTTATGACACGCTGGGCTTGAAACTGCGTCCTGAAGACGTGGCGGGCGAATCTAAATACAACGACGATTTGCAGCCCGTAGTCGATGATTTGGTCGAAAAAGGCCTGGCAGTCGAAGACGACGGCGCGAAAGTCGTGTTCTTGGATGAGTTTAAAAACAAAGAAGGCGAACCTGCCGCATTTATCGTGCAAAAACAAGGCGGCGGCTTCCTTTATGCTTCCACCGACTTGGCGTGTTTGCGCTACCGCATAGGTCGTCTGAAAGCCGACCGCCTGCTGTACGTCGTCGACCACCGCCAAGCCCTGCACTTCGAACAACTTTTCACCACTTCCCGCAAAGCAGGCTATCTGCCGGAAAATGCAAAAGCCGAGTTTATCGGCTTCGGCACCATGATGGGCAAAGACGGCAAACCGTTCAAAACGCGCAGTGGCGACACCGTAAAACTGGTTGACCTGCTGACCGAAGCAGTTGAGCGCGCCACCGCTTTGGTGAAAGAGAAAAATCCTGAATTGGGCGCGGACGAAGCGGCGAAAATCGGCAAAACCGTCGGCATCGGCGCGGTCAAATACGCCGACTTGAGCAAAAACCGCACCAGCGATTATGTGTTCGACTGGGACGCCATGCTCTCGTTTGAAGGCAATACCGCTCCTTACCTGCAATACGCCTACACACGCGTACAAAGCGTATTCCGCAAAGCAGGCGAATGGGACGCAACCGCGCCAACCATTTTGACCGAACCGCTGGAAAAACAGCTTGCTGCCGAGCTGCTGAAATTCGAAGACGTATTGCAAAGCGTGGCAGACACGGCATATCCGCACTACCTTGCCGCCTACCTCTACCAAACCGCCACCCTGTTCAGCCGCTTCTACGAAGCCAGCCCGATTCTGAAATCAGAAGGCGCAACCCGCAACAGCCGCCTGCAACTGGCGAAGCTGACCGGCGACACGCTGAAACAAGGCTTGGAGTTGTTGGGCATTGATGTGTTGGATGTGATGTAAGTTTTTGAGTAAAAACGATGAAAGGCCGTCTGAAACTTTGCAGGTTGCAAGGTTTCAGACGGCCTTTTTTTATGCTTTGAAAAATATTGTGATGCCGTTGATTTTGAGCCTAAGCGGTTTTGAATTTGCTCAGGTAATGCGTTCAGACGGCCTTGTCTTTATTTCAAATTGCTTGCCAACAACCAAGCCTGTGCTTCGGTGGCATCGCTGAAATATTTTGGGTGTTGGTTGGTCAGGAGGCTGGAAAGGCGCGCGCCGAGTTTGATCCAGATGTCGTCGGTAATGACGGCAACGCGGCCGAAGTCGGTTTCGTGTTGGTTGAGGAATTTGATTTGCTCGACCGCCATATCGATGGTGAAGTCTTTCAGCATGGATAAATCTAACAGGATGTCGGGCAGATGGACTTTTTGTTTCGCAGTCAACAAGGCTTCTTCCAATTGGCGGAAATCGTCCAAAGTGAACTCGTTGTACAGCGCTACGTTTAAGCCGTAAGATTGTTCGCGGATGGAAATCATGGTGTTCTCCTTGTTAAATTATTGCTTCATCAGAAATTTTTTGATTGAGGCCGGAGTAAAACTGCTGAACACGCCGCCTGCAACAATGATAACCATGCCGGCAGCTTCCTGCCAAGTGATTTTATCGCCGAAAAGCAGTACGCCGGACAGGGCGGAGAAAACGACGGTCAGGTAGGAAAGCGAGGCAACGGTAAATTTCTTGCCAACCTTATAGGCGCGGGTCATGGCCAGTTGGGCAATCATGGCGGAGATGCCGATGCCGGCCAGATAGGGCAGGGAAGATACGGTCAGCGGATGCCAGCCGGTAAAGCAGCTCCAAATGGCGGACATAATCAGACCGGTAAGCGATAGATAAAACACCACGCGCCAGCCCGGTTCGCCCAAAAGCGAGAGTTCACGCACTTGCAAATACGCCCAGCCTGACATGGCGCCGCCTGCCAAACTGACCAGTGCGGCAAATTCCTGTCCGCCTTGAAAAGATGGATTGAGCAACAGGATAACGCCGATAAAGCCCATAATCAAAATGGCTTGGGTATAAAGCGTAATTCGTTCTTTTAAAATGAAAAATGAAAAAATGGCAAGCCAGATGGAGGACGTGTAGTTGAGCGTGACGCCTGTTGCCAGCGGCAGATGTATGACGGAATAAAGCGTGCACATCATGGCAAGCGTGCCGATGACGCTGCGGTTGAGATGGGTTTTCCAATGCGGCGTGGAAAATGTGTTGCCTTGCGCTTTGGCCATGATGCCTAAAAACAGGGTGGAGACCAGCATGCGCCAAAAGACCAGCTCGCCGCTGGAAAAGCCGAAATGTGTAGAGGCGGCTTTGACGGAGAGGTTCATGACGGTAAAGCTGAGCGCGGCAATAACCACCCATGCCGAGCCGAGCGGATCTTTTCTGATGGTTTCCATTTGATGGGTATGTAAAGCGATTTTATTAATAAGAAAATATT
>NZ_JBQCXF010000177.1:0-5649 GCF_051956635.1 Neisseria sp. P0022.S010
TTCCGGCGCTGATGCGCGAAGGCGTGGCGGTTGTCGTATCGCCGCTGATTGCGCTGATGAACGACCAAGTGGCCAGCCTGCATGTGGCCGGGATTGAAGCGGCGGCAGTCAACAGCAGCACATCGGCGGATGAGGCGCGCGAGATTGCCGACAAGCTTGCCCAAGGCCGTCTGAAACTGCTTTATGTTGCGCCGGAACGCTTGGTTACCGACCGCTTTTTGCGTTTTCTCGACCAACAAACCGTCAGCCTGTTTGCCATTGATGAGGCGCATTGCGTCAGTCAATGGGGACACGATTTCCGCCCCGAATATCAACAGCTCGGTATGCTTGCCGAACGCTATCCGAACGTCCCGCGCATCGCCCTGACCGCTACCGCCGATGCGGCCACGCGCGCCGACATCAAGCATTATCTGCATTTGGACGATGCGCCCGAATTTATTTCCAGCTTTGACCGTCCGAATATTTATTATCAGGTTATCGAAAAAAATAATGGCAAAAAACAATTGCTGGATTTCATCCGCAAGCAGATGCATGGGCAAAGCGGTATTGTGTATTGCTTAAGCCGCAAAAAAGTCGAGGATGTGGCGCAGTTTTTGTGTGAAAACGGCTTGGAGGCGATTCCGTATCATGCCGGTTTGAGCATGGACGTGCGCGAGGAAAACCAACGCCGCTTTACGCATGAAGACAATATTATTGTGGTGGCGACCGTGGCGTTCGGCATGGGCATAGACAAACCCGACGTGCGCTTTGTCGCCCATCTCGATATGCCCCAAAGTGTCGAACATTTCTATCAGGAATCGGGGCGCGCTGGCCGGGACGGGCTGCCTGCCGTGAGCTGGCTGTGTTACGGCTTGAACGATTGGGTGTTGCTGCGCGAACGGATTGCCGAAGGCAACAGCGACGAAGTGCAAAAGCAAATCGAAATGCAAAAACTCGATGCCATGCTTTCCGTCTGCGAAACCGCCGCCTGCCGCCGCGTACTGCTGCTCAAACATTTCGGAGAAGAATCCGAACCCTGCGGCCATTGCGACAACTGCCTGCATCCGCCCGTACGGTTTGACGGCACGGTGTTGGTGCAAAAATTACTCAGCTGCGTGTACCGCGCCGGACAACGTTTTGCCGCCGGTTACATCACCAACCTTTTGCGCGGCAAAAGCGACGATTGGATACAGCGCAACGGCCATGACAAGTTATCCACATTCGGCATCGGCAGCGAACAGACCGACAAGGAATGGCGCAGCGTCATCCGCCAGTGCATCAGCCTGGGCTATCTCACCGTCAATGTCGAGCAGCATCAAGCCCTGCAGCTGACCGAAGCGGCAAAAAAAGTCCTCAAGGGCGAAACCGAAGTCATGCTGCGCCCCCTGCGCCGCGAAAAAACGGCTACCCAAAAGCCGAAAGACGATTGGTTGCGCACCGAGCGCGAAGAGCGTTTGTGGCAGGCATTGCGCCAATGGCGGCAACAGCGCGCCCGGGCAGAGGAAGTACCGGCCTATGTGGTTTGCGGCGACAAAACCCTGCGCGATATTGTCGAAAAAATGCCCCGAAGTTTGGAAGACTTGCATCAAATCTACGGCTTGGGCGAGGCGAAAATCAATAAATTCGGTTTGGAGATACTCGACGTTTGCGAAACGGCCGAAGCCGGTACGGTTTCCACAGACAGTACACAAGTTATCCACAGCTTGGGCGGGCGCGAACAGGCCTTAAAACAGGCTTTGGAAACTTGGCGCGAGCAGCAGGCAAGTGCCGATCAAGTCACACTGGGAACGGTGTTCTCCAACGAAAGCATGGACGACTTGCTGACCAATACGCCTGCCGAACCCATCGATCTTTTAGGCGTGTATAAACTCGGCGAAAAACGTATCGAACAATACGGCGAGGGCATTTTAAACATCTGCCGCCCGTTTTCAGACGGCCTGAGCGAAGAGGACAAACGCAAACGCCGATTGATGCGTCGTCTGCTTCAGTGGAACATCGATACTGCCCGCCATGAAGGCCTCGAAGCCTATCAGATATGCAGCAAAGTTACCCTGCGCGCCATTGCCGCCCGACGGCCGCAAGATTTGGCGGAGCTGGCGGAAATCCACGGCATGAATGAGGAAAAAACCGACAAATACGGCGCGGAAATTGTCGAATTGTGCAAACAAGCGGATTAATGGATGGCAATTATCATCAAAGGCCGTCTGAAACCCAATCAAACATGGTGTTTCAGACGGCCTTTTTGAATTTTTAATCTTTATAAAACAATGAATAAGAAAATATCTTCATTTATTTTGTCAGTTTTTTAAAGCTGCCGCGTCTAAACAGGCATGAAAAATCGGATGGTGCCGATGGATTTTTCGTCCCAGCCCATTCGACACACATCGATTAGGAAAATAAATGAACACCTCATCCAATCCCTCTTGGCAGGCTGCTTTCGGCTTGTTGGCACTCAGGCTTTTTACCGCGTATGAATTTCTTGAATCCGGCTTGGAAAAATGGAACGGGGAAAACTGGTTTGCAGAAATAAACAGTCAATTTCCCTTTCCGTTCAATTTGTTGTCGGATACGGTCAACTGGAATTTGGCGATGTGGGCGGAACTGGTTTTGCCTGCGCTGCTTATTGTCGGCTTGGCAACACGGCTGTCCGCGCTGGGATTGATGGTTGTAACGGCTGTCGCATGGTCTGCGGTACATGCCGGCTTGGGTTACAATGTGTGCGACAACGGTTATAAAATGGCACTGATTTATTTGGTGGTTTTATTTCCTGTCCTATTGCAGGGTGCTGGCCGTCTGTCTTTGGATGCACTGCTGAAGAAACGCTGTTGCCGCATCAAGCATTTTCTTTAAGGATTATCTTTAAGGATTAATGGTCGCGGGCCGACTTTAAATGCCCGATATTATCCCTTGATTTGTTTTAAAACCCATATTTTAAAAAGGAAGTTGAAATGAAAAAAAATGTAGCTGCTGCTTTGGCCGGTGCACTGTCCCTGTCTTTGGCTGCCGGTGTTGTTGCCGCTGATAAAGCCGCCAGCGACGTGGCCGTTGAGAAAACTGTTAAAGCTGCCGAAGGTACTTGCGGCGCGGCTGCCAAAGCCGGTGAAGGTTCTTGCGGCGCAGCCATGAAAAAAGCACACGCCAAAAAAGGCAAAGCATCTAAAGCCAAAGCTGCCAAAGTAGTAGAAGGCAAATGCGGCGAAGGTAAATGCGGTTCTAAATAATCCTGCAACATACCTTTAACAAAGTCGCATTTTACAAACGAAAATGCGACTTTGTCGTTCATACGGCACCATAACAGGACATCACCATGATTCAACATGCAGGCTTGGGCTACCGCCGCGACTTGGCGGAAGATTTCCTCTCGCTTTCAGACGACAGCCCGATACGCTTTATCGAAGCCGCCCCCGAAAACTGGCTGAAAATGGGCGGCAGGGCGCGCAAACAGTTTGACCGCGTGGCGGAACGGCTGCCGCTGGCGTTGCACGGATTATCCATGTCGCTGGGCGGACAAGCACCGTTGGATACCGCCTTGATAGACGGAATCAAAGAAATGATGCGCCGTTATGACTGCACGTTTTTCTCCGACCATTTGAGCTACTGCCACGACGGCGGTCATCTCTACGATTTGTTACCGCTGCCTTTCACTGAAGAAATGGTGCAACATACCGCGCGCCGTATCCGCGAAGTGCAAGACCGGTTGGGCTGCCGTATTGCCGTAGAAAACACGTCCTACTACCTGCATTCTCCGCTTGCCGAGATGAACGAAGTTGAGTTCCTCAACGCGGTTGCCCGTGAAGCCGACTGCGGCATTCATTTGGACGTGAACAATATTTACGTCAACGCCGTCAATCACGGACTGTTGTCGCCCGAAGCCTTTTTAGAAAATGTGGATGCAGGGCGCGTGTGCTATATCCATATTGCCGGGCATGATGTGGAAACGCCGGAATTGTTAATTGATACGCATGGCGCGGCAGTTTTACCGACCGTTTGGGACTTGCTCGAACTCGCCTACACCAAGCTGCCGACCATTCCGCCCACCCTGTTGGAACGCGATTTCAATTTTCCGCCTTTTGCCGAACTCGAAGCCGAAGTCGCCAAAATTGCCGACTATCAAATGCGTGCCGGAAAGGAATACCGCCGTGCAGCCTGAAACCTCCGCCCAATACCAACACCGCTTTGCCCAAGCCATACGCGAAGGCAAAGCCGCAGACGGACTACCGCAAGAGCGCCTGAATGTCTATATCCGCCTGATACGCAACAATATTCACAGCTTTATCGACCGCTGTTATACAGAAACGCTGCAATACTTTGATAGCGAAGAATGGGGCCGTCTGAAAGAAGGTTTCGTCCGCGACGCGCGCGCCCAAACGCCCTATTTTCAAGAAATTCCCGGCGAGTTCCTCCGATACTGCCAAAGCCTGCTGCTTTCAGACGACCTTTTGGAATTGATGGACTTTGAACACACCCAGCTACTCGCCGAAACCGCTCAAACCGACAGCGAAGCCTCGCCTGCCGATTCAGACGATTTAGCGTACTCCCTTTCTCCCGCCGCCTTTGTGCGCCGTTATCAGTATGACGTGACCGACGAATTGCATGAGGCGGAAACCGCCGTTTTGGTGTGGCGTGATAAGGAAGACGACGTGATGTACCAAACGCTTGATGGATTCGACGCCTTATTGCTGGAAACGTTGGCAGAGACGCCCACTTCCCTAAACGGCCTGCAAACCATGCTGGCAGAGTTCATGCCGTCTGAAAACGCTTGGCAGGACGCATTAAGGCAGAAATGGACGGATTGGCTGGAACAGGGCATTTTGGTTGCGGCATAAATCAAGGCCGTCTGAAACGGACGCAGTCGGTTTCGGTAAAACAAAAATACTACTGAAATCGTTTATAGATTCAATCGCATGCTCTTGCCGTATCAGCGTAAAATCAGAAGCATATTGATCATTCATTTCATACTGATACATTATGGCCCTACCCGAACTGACCGATGCCGAGCTTGCCGAATCCCGCAAACTGCTGCTGCGCTTTGCCCATATCCAGCTGCCCGACCGCCCCGATTTGGCGGAAGACCTCGTACAGGAAACCATGCTTTCCGCCTACCGTGCGGCCGAAGGTTTTAAAGGCGGCGCCCAAGTGAGCAGCTGGCTGTTTGCAATCTTAAAAAACAAAATTACCGACTGCCTGCGCCAAATCGGGCGGCAACGCCAAGTTTTCGTCACGCGCGACGAGGAAGCCTTGGATGAAGCCTTTGAAGGACATTTTGCCGCTGACGGACATTGGACGGACGAAGGTCAGCCTCAGGGTTGGGACTCGCCCGAAGCCAGTTTGAACAATAAAGAGTTCTACCAAGTTTTGCAGACCTGCCTTTACCATCTGCCGGAAAACACCGCCCGCGTGTTCACCATGAAAGAGATTCTTGGCTTTTCAAGCGATGAAATCCGCGAACAATGCGGCATCAGCCATGCCAACTACCACACCATCATGCACCGCGCGCGCGAAACCTTGCGCCAGTGTCTGCAAATCAAATGGTTCTCCCATGTCTGACAGGAAAACGCCATGAAAAAATGCCGCAAAATAACCGATCTGATTTCCAAACAGAAAGACCAAGTGCGTCTCAGTCTTTTTAACCGCATTGCCCTTGCCGTGCACCTGTCGCTCTGTCCCCGT
>NZ_JBQCXF010000178.1:0-5646 GCF_051956635.1 Neisseria sp. P0022.S010
ATGAAAAGGGGTATGTCCGGCATACCCCTTTTCCTTTTCTTTTCAGACGGCCTCAACCTAGTTTTTTAAAACAGTTTGGGAACCAAAAACAACTAGAAATAATGGCAGACCAATCCGCAAAACCACGCCAAACCGATGCGGTTGTTGGCCAAAAACGTTTCGAAACACAACTGGCGGTCGCGCGTACGGATGGCGGCATACTGCTGATACTGCCAATAAACGGTTACCGGCAATACCAGCCAATAAGGCCAAGTTGCGCCGATTTTGATACCCAATACCGCCATCAATACGGTAAACCAAAAATGGCAAAGCATAGAGGCGGTAATATCGTGATGGCCAAATGTGATTGCCGAAGTTTTAATGCCGATTTTCAAATCGTCTTCTTTGTCCGCCATGGCATAAATCGTGTCGTAAGCCAGCGTCCATAAGGCATTGGCGGTAAACATCAGCCATGCTTCGGGAGGCACTCGGTCTTGTACGGCGGCAAAGGCCATGGGAATGCCGAACGAAAATGCCAGCCCCAAATAAAACTGCGGCAACGGGAAAAAGCGTTTGGTAAAGGGATATGTGACGGCCAAGAACAAGGCCGGAAGGCTCATCAGCCAAGTAAAACGGTTGAGCGGCACCAAGCATAAAGCCGCCATCAGACACAGCATGACGGTTAAAAGCAGCGCTTCGGTTTTGGAAACCAAGCCTTTGGCAAACGGGCGGTTTTTGGTGCGCTCTACTGCGCCGTCAAAATTGCGGTCGGCAAAGTCATTCACGACGCAACCTGCGCTGCGCATTAGAAATGTGCCTACGGTAAAGGCAATAAAAATATCCGCGTCAGGAACGCCTTTAGACGCAATCCACAATGCCCAATAAGTCGGCCACAGCAAAAGCAGGGTGCCAATGGGTTTGTCGACGCGCATCAGCTTGGCGTATATCACCATCCGTCCGACAGCGTAACGCGGTAGAATTTGTAGGAAAAATCGCCTTATGTTCATTGATGTAATGTGTCGTTGTTTATACGTCGATTCGGAAGGAAAGGCTTTTTTAGAGCCTTAGTTCTTATTATAATTTATTGCCGTCTGAAATTAAACAGATCTTAACAATTTAATTTATTGTATTATAACAGAATTATGACAAATATCGGTAATTGGTTTTATTTTCAGACGGCCTTAACGGTATAAATCTATTAATTTCAATAAGAAATATTCTGTTAATTCCAATGTTTCGCCGTTCCAATCGAAATACGAACGGCGCGCGGTAACAGGCCGTCTGAAAGATGGATGGTCGGAATCTTCAAAACGAAGAAACTCAAAATCCGAACGCTTCAACGGCAATGTACCGTCAAACAGGCGCTCACCCAAAGGCTGCGTTCCGCAATCCAATAATTCTGTCCATAGACGGCTATCCGGCCGGCACGCGCTTCTGGCTTGTATCACTGTTTCACCGTCCAGTTTGAGCAAAACATCGCGCACAAAGATTTCATCGCTATTGTCCGTCCCCTTCGTCAAACCCAAATACACAGGCTCGACTGAAAAATCCTTACCAGAAGCGCGTAAAGCGGCGGTTAGCGAAGAAACGGTCAGTAGATGTCCGGCCTTAGACGGCAAAAGACTTGAAGCTTCGGCATGTGAACAAAGCGTGCCACGCGGTATATCAAGCTCCATCTGACACCTCTGTCTTGGCCAATTCCTGCCATTTGGCTTTGGGAAACTCATCTTTCAGACGGCCTTTAAGATATTCCAAGGTATCTCCGGCAACGGTTTCATCCTTGCTGTCGTGAATATGGTTGAAAATCAGGCTGTGCAACTGAATGCCGTATTGTTTGAGCGCGGCGAAGCTGAGCAGGGTGTGGTTGATGCTGCCGAGCCGTCCGCTGGTAACGAGGATGACGGGATAGCCTTGCTGACGGATATAATCAATGGTTAACAGATTTTCCGTCAGCGGAACCATCAAACCACCCGCGCCTTCAACCAACACGATTTCGTATTGCGCCGCCAATTCTTGCGTGGCGGTACGGATTTTCTCCAAGTCCAAATCCCTGCCGTCCAGTCGGGCAGCAAGGTGGGGCGAAGCCGGATAGCTGAAGATTTCGGGCATGGTCAGCCCTTGTTTGTCGGCTTCCTGCATGGGTATGCCCATGATTTTACGATGGACGGCGATGTCTTCAGCGATGTCTTGGCAACCGGTTTGCACGGGCTTTTGCGTGATCACGCTTTTGCCTTGCTGCAATAATTGTTTTGCCAACACGCCGGTAGCGACGGTTTTGCCGATGTCCGTGTCTATGCCGCTGACGAAGTAAACGCCTTTCATTTGCTGTGTTCCTTCAAAATTTGCACGGTTTTGTCGGCAAGTTCGGTCAAGAGGTCGTCTGAAATAATGTAAGGCGGCATGAGATACACCAGCCTGCCGAACGGGCGCACCCAAATGCCCTGCGCCACGCAGTCCGCTTGAAAACGCGCCATATCCACGCTTTTTTCCAACTCTATCACCCCGATGGCACCCAAAACGCGCACATCTTTCACGCCGCGAATGTCCCATGCAATTTTCAGACGACCTTTTAGAATGCTTTCAATGCGTCGGATATTTGCCTGCCAATCTTGGGACAAAAGCAGTTTGACCGAAGCGCAGGCAACGGCACACGCCAGCGGGTTCGCCATAAACGTCGGGCCGTGCATAAACACGCCCGCTTCGCCGCGCGAAATCATTTCGGTGACTTTTTGCGAAGTGATTGCCGCCGCCAGCGTCATATAGCCGCCGCTCAAGCCCTTGCCGATGCACATAATATCCGGCACGACTTCCGCGTGTTCGCAGGCAAACATCTTGCCCGTGCGCCCGAATCCGGTGGCGATTTCATCAAAAATCAACACGATATCAAATTCGTCGCACAAATCGCGCAAACCGCGAAGATAATGCGGATGATAAAAATACATACCGCCCGCACCCTGCACGACCGGTTCCAAAATAAAGGCGGCGATATCCGCATGATACGCTTCAAACAAGGCGTGGACAGGCTGCAAATCCACCTCGTCCCATTCATCGTCGAAACGGCTTCTCGGATTATCGACAAAATAACGCTGCGGCAGAGCGCTACCGAAAATATGGTGCATGCCCGTTTCCGGATCGCAGACGGACATCGCGTTCCAAGTATCGCCGTGATAGCCTCGCCGCACCGTCGCAATATTCTGCTTTGCCGTTAAACCCCGCGCCTGCTGGTATTGCACCGCCATCTTCAGCGCAACTTCCACCGAAACCGAACCCGAATCCGCATAAAAAATACGGTCCAGCCCCTGCGGCAAAATCCCGACCAACAACTTGCCCAGCTCCACCGCCGGCTCATGCGTCAAACCACCGAACATCACATGCGACATCTGTTTAATCTGCGCCTCAACCGCCTGATTCAAAACGGGATGATTGTAGCCGTGTATCGCACACCACCAAGACGACATCCCGTCAATCAACCGAGTGCCGTCCGCCAATTCGATGTGCACACCCTCCGCACGGCGCACCGGATAAACAGGCAACGGGTCGGTCATGGATGTATAGGGATGGAGCAGATGGGCGCGGTCGAAATCGAGCAGGGAGGAATGTTCAGACATGTTTAAAACAATGGTTTGATTAGTCTCATTATTATATAACATATTTCCTATTTCAGACGGCACGTCTTCCGTACTGCATCAACGCCAATCCGCCCACTGCCGCCAAACAGCCGGCGACCAAGGAAACATGCAATGCCTCGCCCAAAAACCAAGCGGAACACAAAATGCCGAATACCGGCACCAAAGTAATGTACGCCGCTGCGCTACCGGCGCCCAAAGACTTCACGCCTTCAAAATACCACGCATAGCTCAAGACCGTTGCCCCGACAGACAATCCAATCAAAGCAAACCAGCCCCTGCCGTCCATTTCGGCAAGCATACCAAACGGCAGGCCGTCTGAAATCAACGCAGGCGGCAGCAACATCATTGCACCCAGCCAAGCGGTGGCCACGGTGACAGTCAGCGCATCAATCCCCCGCAACACCGCCCTGCCTATCATCGTATAAGTAACCAAGCAGCAAAGGCTGCAAAACACCAGCACTTCGCCCCACCCTATGCCGCCGCCCGACAAAAATGCCGCAATCTCGCCATGTGTAACCGCCCATATCGAGCCTGCCACTGCCAACAACATGCCCGACACAATCTTGCCGTTGAGTTTCTCGCCAAATAGCAAAGCCGCAAAAAACATCGTCAACACAGGATTGAACGTAACCAACACCGTCGCCCTTGAAGCAGGAATCCGTTGCAAACCCAGCATAGACAATACGGTAAAACCAAAAACGCCGAATGCCGCCGCCAGTACCAACCCAAGCCATTGTTTGCGCGACAAAACCACCAAAGTACGCAACCGATACCGTGCAAACAGCCAGCCCAAAAGCAAGATTGCCGCCGTCAAAAAGCGTAGCATACCGCCAGTTAAAGGCGGCAGCGCCTGTCCCAGCATCCGCCCCATCGGCCAAGATGCGCCCCAAAACGCCGCCATGCCCAATAGTTTTAGATGGATTGCTAAATGTTTCATGGTGATGGATAACTTGAATAATTGGTTTAGAAAGCGTACACGCGCGGTTTGAAAGGATAAATTTCCTTAGCCGCCGATACTTGATAGAGTTTACACGGATAAAATACTACGCTGATCATTATGGAAACAAAGGCCGTCTGAAAGACTGAAATCCAGCTTTTTCAGACGGCCTTTACTGCTCAATCAATAAGGCTTACAACTCAATGCCTTTGAGTTTTGCCACGGTATTAATGTCTTTATCGCCGCGACCGGAGAGGTTGACCAAAATCACTTGGTCTTTGCTCATTTTCGGCGCGTTTTTCACCGCCCAAGCAACGGCATGGCTGGATTCCAGCGCAGGAATAATGCCCTCGAAACGGCAGAGCAAGTCAAAGGCTTCGAGTGCTTCGTCGTCTTTGGCAACGGTGTATTCGACGCGGTTGATGTCGTTCAAATGGCTGTGTTCCGGGCCGATGCCTGGGTAGTCCAAGCCTGCGGAAACGGAGTGCGTACCCAAAACTTGGCCGTTTTCGTCCTGCATCAAATAGCTGCGGAAGCCGTGCAATACGCCGATAGGGGCTTTACTGGTAATCGGTGCGGCGTGGTCGGGGGTATCTACGCCCAAACCGCCGGCTTCTACACCGACCAGACGTACGTTTTCTTCTTCGATATAGGGATAGAACAAACCGATGGCGTTCGAGCCGCCGCCCACGCAGGCAACGGCAACATCAGGTTGGCGGCCGATGGCTTCCAACATTTGTTCTTTGGCTTCATTACCGATCACGCATTGGAAATCGCGTACCATTTCAGGATACGGCGCAGGACCTGCGGCAGTGCCAATGATGTAGAACGTATCATCCACACGCGCCACCCATTCGCGCATGGCTTCGTTCATTGCGTCTTTCAATGTACGGCTGCCGCTGTCCACGCTGACCACGTTCGCACCCAATAATTTCATGCGGAACACGTTGGGCATTTGACGTTGGATATCGTCCGCGCCCATGTACACGTCGCAAGTCATGCCGAAGCGTGCGGCAACAGTGGCGGAGGCCACGCCGTGCTGACCCGCGCCGGTCTCAGCAATCACGCGTTTTTTGCCCATGCGGCGGGCAAGCAATGCCT
>NZ_JBQCXF010000179.1:0-5643 GCF_051956635.1 Neisseria sp. P0022.S010
ATTTTGCTTTGGTCACTGCCTTTGAAGTTGAAGCGTCCCAAATATTGGCGGGCTGGAATTTCAAACTGACCAACCTGCAAAATGTCGCGGCCTTCAGCGATGTTGTCGAACACGGTTTTATCGTTTTGCAAACCTTCGCGGCTTTGGTCAATCAGGCTCATTTTTACGGTTTGGCCGATTTTCACTTCGCCGGAATCAGGCTGCTCTTTGCCCGAAATCATTTTAAACAGCGTCGATTTACCCGCGCCGTTCGGACCTATGATGCCGACAATCGCGCCAGCAGGCACTTTGAAGCTCAAATCGTCAATCAGCACTTTATCGCCAAACGATTTGGAAACGTTTACAAATTCAATCACTTCGTTACCCAAACGCTCGGCAACAGGGATAAAGATTTCCTGCGTTTCATTGCGTTTTTGGTATTCGTAGTTGCTCATTTCTTCAAAACGAGCCAAACGCGCTTTAGACTTGGCTTGGCGGCCTTTGGCATTTTGGCGCACCCATTCCAATTCCTGCTTCATCGCCTTCACGCGCGCAGCTTCGGATTTTGCCTCGTTTTCCAAGCGTTTTTCTTTCTGCTCCAGCCAAGATGAGTAATTGCCTTTCCACGGGATACCGTGTCCGCGGTCGAGTTCTAAAATCCATTCGGCGGCGTTGTCCAAGAAATAGCGGTCGTGCGTTACTGCAACGACTGTACCTGGGAAGCGTACGAGGAATTGCTCCAGCCACTCGACCGATTCCGCATCCAAGTGGTTGGTCGGCTCGTCCAGCAGCAGCATGTCGGGCTTGCTCAACAAGAGTTTGCACAAGGCAACACGACGTTTTTCACCGCCGGACAGATTGCCGATTTTGGCATCCCATTCCGGCAGGCGCAGCGCATCGGCGGCGATTTCCAATTCATGCTCTGCACCGCCGCCGGTAGACGAACCCGCCGCAATAATCGCTTCCAAACGGCCTTGTTCTTCCGCCAACGCGTCAAAATCCGCATCAGGATTGGCATACTCGGCATACACTTCTTCCAAGCGTTTCTGCGCGGCAGCCACTTCGCCCAAGCCGCTTTCCACTTCCTCGCGCACGGTTTTTTCAGGATCAAGCTCAGGCTCTTGCGGCAGATAGCCGATTTTAATGCCGCCCATCGGCACGGCTTCGCCCTCAAATTCTTTATCCACACCCGCCATAATCCGCAGCACAGTAGATTTACCCGCACCGTTCAAACCGAGCAAACCAATTTTTGCACCGGGGAAAAATGAAAGGGAAATGTCTTTAATAATGGTTTTTTGCGGCGGAACAACCTTGCTCACGCGCAGCATAGAATAGACGTATTGTTGGGACATGGTTTTTCTCGATTCGGTCAAACAAATTTCAGACGACCCATTTTAACCGATTGCTCAAATACTTGCTTGTTCAAATGCCGTCTGAAAATAGAAATCGGCATCACAATATGCAGCAAAGCCGAACCAATGCTTTCATTCTCCAAAATTTTCAACACGAAACCGTAAAAAATTTGATTTAAGCCAGTTTATCTTTGAACAAACATTGCCAATATTCGATACGCTCCATAAAATGCGCCTATATCCTTGAAAGTACATAAACAAATAATAACGACAAAAAAACACCGCGCTAAAAACAATTTCAGATTTCCCAATACAAATACTTTTAAAATAAGGATTTGCCTCATGTCTGAACATACGCAAAAAACAACAAAACAAGGTTTGCCCTCACTGGCAAAAAGTACGATTTGGATGCTGAGCTTCGGCTATCTCGGCGTTCAGACGGCCTTTACCCTGCAAAGCTCGCAAATGAGCCGAATTTTTCAAACTTTAGGCGCCGACCCGCACAATTTGGGCTGGTTTTTCATTCTGCCCCCATTGGCCGGTATGTTGGTTCAGCCGATTGTGGGCTACTACTCAGACCGCACTTGGATGCCGCGCTTGGGCGGCCGTCGCCTGCCCTATCTGCTTTACGGTACGCTGATTGCGGTTATCGTCATGATTCTGATGCCGAACTCGGGCAGCTTCGGTTTTGGCTACGCTTCTTTGGCAGCTTTGTCGTTTGGCGCGCTGATGATTGCGCTGTTGGACGTGTCCTCCAATATGGCAATGCAGCCGTTTAAGATGATGGTCGGCGATATGGTCAACGAGGAGCAAAAAGGCTACGCCTACGGCATTCAAAGTTTCTTGGCCAATACAGGCGCAGTCGTCGCCGCTATCCTGCCATTCGTCTTTGCCTATATCGGCTTGGAAAACACGGCAGAAAAAGGCGTCGTGCCGCAGACCGTGGTCGTGGCGTTTTATGTGGGCGCGGCGTTGTTGGTGATTACCAGCGCGTTCACGATTTTCAAAGTGAAGGAATACGATCCGGAAACCTACGCCCGCTACCACGGCATCGACGTGGCGGCAAATCAGGAAAAAGCCAACTGGTTCGAACTCTTGAAAACCGCGCCTAAAGCGTTTTGGACGGTCACTCTGGTGCAGTTTTTCTGCTGGTTCGCTTTCCAATATATGTGGACTTATTCCGCTGGCGCGATTGCGGAAAACGTTTGGCAGACAACCGATGCGTCTTCCGTAGGCTATCAGGAAGCGGGCAACTGGTACGGTGTATTGGCGGCGGTGCAGTCGGTTGCGGCGGTGATTTGTTCGTTTGTATTGGCGAAAATCCCCAACCGATACCTTAAGGCGGGTTATTTCAGCTGCCTGGCTTTGGGCGCGCTCGGCTTTTTCTCCGTATTCTTCATCAGCAACCAATACGCGCTGGTGTTGTCTTACATCTTAATCGGTATTGCTTGGGCGGGCATCATCACTTATCCGCTGACGATTGTAACCAACGCCTTGTCGGGCAAGCATATGGGCACTTATTTGGGCTTGTTCAACGGCTCCATCTGTATGCCTCAGATTGTTGCTTCGCTGTTGAGCTTCATGTTGTTCCCGATGATGGGCGGTTTGCAGGCCAATATGTTCTTGGTAGGGGGCGTCGTCCTGCTGCTGGGCGCGTTTTCCGTGTTCCTGATTAAAGAAACACACGGCGGCGCATAATTTTCTTCATTTATCGGCAGGAGGGTCGTCTGAAACTTCTGCCGACGCTTTATTTGATTTAAGTAAGGCGAACCGTATTTCAAAACGGTTTGCCATAAAACCATCAAAACAGGAGCTTTACGATGTATACAAGAATCATGGAAGTCAGCCCTTGGACGCTGCGTTCGGCAAAACTGGAAAAAGAACACAAACGGCTGCAAGAGAGCCTGACCAGCTTGGGCAACGGCTATATGGGTATGCGCGGCAGCTTTGAGGAAACCTATTCCGCCGACAGCCACTTGGGCACCTACATCGCCGGTGTTTGGTTCCCCGACAAAACCCGCGTCGGCTGGTGGAAAAACGGCTACCCCAAATATTTCGGCAAAGCCATCAACGCACTCAATTTCAGCAAAGTCAAAATCTTTGTCGACGGGCAGGAAGTGGACTTGGCGAAAAACGACGTTGCCGACTTCTCCGTCGAACTCGATATGCAGCACGGCGTGTTGCGCCGCTCGTTCACCGTATTCGGCGTGCGTTTCGATGTGTGCAAATTCCTGTCGGTCGCGCAAAAAGAGCTGGCGGTTATCCGCTGGGAAGCCGTATCCGTTGACGGCAAAACCCACCAAGTCCGCATTGATTCAATCATCGACGCCGACGTGAAAAACGAAGACTCCAACTACGAAGAAAAATTCTGGCAGGTATTAGACAAAGGCGTTTCAGACGGCCTCTCCTACATTGCCACCCAAACCGTCGCCAATCCATTCGGCGTGGAACAATTCATCGTCAACGCCGAGCAAACCTTCGCCGGCAGCTTCAAAGCCATCGGCGGCAGCCAAACCGACTGGCAGGTCTCCAATTCTTTTGAAGCCGAAGTCGGCAGCACGCCCGAAACCTTTGAAAAACGCGTGATTGTTACCACCAACCGCGATTATCAGGGCTTGGAAGCAGTGAAAGCCGCAGGCCGCGCCTTATCGGAAAAAGTCGCAGGCGTTGTGTTCGAAACCTTGCTGGACGCGCACAAAGCAGGCTGGTTGCACCGTTGGGAAATCGCCGACGTGGTCATCGAAGGCAGCGATGAAGCGCAGCAGGGCATCCGCTTCAACCTGTTCCAACTGTTCTCCACCTACTACGGCGAAGACGCGCGCCTGAACATCGGCCCCAAAGGCTTTACCGGCGAAAAATACGGCGGCGCGACCTATTGGGACACCGAAGCCTACGCCGTGCCGCTCTATCTTGCACTGGCTGAACCCGAAGTTACCCGCAACCTGCTGCAATACCGCCGCAACCAACTGCCGCAGGCGCAGCACAACGCGCGCGAACAGGGCTTGGCGGGCGCACTCTATCCGATGGTAACGTTTACAGGCATCGAGTGCCACAACGAATGGGAAATCACCTTCGAGGAAATCCACCGCAACGGTGCGATTCCTTACGCCATCTACAACTACACCAACTACACCGGCGACGAAAGCTATCTTGCCAAAGAAGGCTTGGAAGTCTTGGTCGAAGTGTCCCGCTTCTGGGCGGACCGCGTCCACTTCTCCAAACGCAACGGCAAATACATGATTCACGGCGTAACCGGTCCGAACGAATACGAAAACAACATCAACAACAACTGGTACACCAACACCCTTGCCGCATGGGTATTGGACTACACCCGCGAAGCCTTGGCGAAATATCCGCGTCCGGATTTGAACGTGAGTGCCGACGAGCTGGAAAAATGGGTGGACATCAGCGCCAATATGTACCGTCCGCATGACGAAGAACTCGGCGTATTCGTGCAGCACGACGGCTTCCTCGACAAAGACATCCGCCCCGTGTCCGCGCTTTCGCCCGACGATTTGCCGCTCAACCAGAAATGGTCGTGGGACAAAATCCTGCGTTCTCCCTTCATCAAACAGGCGGACGTATTGCAAGGCATCTACTTCTTCGGCGACCGTTTCAACATGGACGAAAAACGCCGCAACTTCGACTTCTACGAACCGATGACCGTGCATGAAAGCTCGCTGTCGCCTTGTATCCACGCCATCCTTGCCGCCGAACTGGGCAAAGAAGAAAAAGCCGTGGAAATGTACCAGCGCACCGCCCGACTGGACTTGGACAACTACAACAACGACACCGAAGACGGCCTGCACATCACCTCCATGACCGGTTCGTGGCTCGCCATCGTCCAAGGTTTCGCCCAAATGAAAACTTGGGGCGGCAAACTCAGTTTCGCACCGTTCCTGCCGAGTGCGTGGACAGGCTATACCTTCCACATCAACTACCGCGGCCGTCTGATTAAAGTCGCCGTCGGCAAAGAAAACGTCGTCTTCACCCTGCTCAAAGGCGAGCCGCTCGAATTGCAGGTGTACGGCAAAGACATCACGCTCAACGGCAGCCACACCGTCGCGTTGGAAAAATAAGGAGGGCGCAAAATGACTTTTACCGCAGTCCTGTTTGACCTCGACGGCGTCATCACCGACACCGCCGAATACCACTACCGCGCATGGAAAAAGCTCGCCGAAGAACTGGGCATCAGCATCGACCGCAAGTTTAACGAGCAGCTCAAAGGCGTGTCGCGCGACGATTCGCTCAAACGCATCCTCGCGCACGGCGGCAAAACCGTCGGCGAAGCCGAGTTCGCCGAACTGACCCG
>NZ_JBQCXF010000180.1:0-5631 GCF_051956635.1 Neisseria sp. P0022.S010
CTGTCCGACATGGAATCCGGCCTCAGCCGCGAACAACGCAGCTTCGCATGGGGCGTATTGGGCCACTACCATGCACAAAGCCAAAACATGCCGACTGCTTTGAGCTACTACGGCCGCGTTTCCGACCACAAGCAACTGACCGACGAGCAATTGGAATGGTACGCACGCGCCGCTTTGCGCCTGCAACGTTGGGACGAATTGGCAAGCGTGATTCAGCATATGCCTGAAAAACTGCAAAAAGACCCGACATGGCAATATTGGCTGGGACGCAGCTTTGCGGCACAAGGCAAAAGCAGCCAAGCCAAAGAAATGTATGAAAAAGCCGCCGCTTCCGGCCGCAATTTCTACGCTGTATTGGCAGGTGAAGAGCTGGGCCGCCGCATCAATACGCGCAACAACGTTTCCGATGCCGATGCCAAAGATGTCCGCCGCATGAGCGAAGATGGCGCTATTAAACGCGCATTGGTTTTGTTTAAAAACAGCCAAAGCAACGGCGACTCCAAAATGCGCCGTCAGGCACAGGCAGAATGGCGTTTCGCCACCCGCGACTTCAACGAAGACAACCTGCTGACTGCCGCACAAGTCGCTTTTGACAACCAGTTCTACGACATGGCGATCAACAGCGCAGACCGTACCGACCACAAACTCAACTACAAACTGCGCTATATCTCTCCGTTTAAAGACCTGACCGTCCGCTATGCCGCACAGGCAGGCATTGACCCGGCATGGGTTTACGGTTTGATTCGCCAAGAGAGCCGCTTTGTCATGGGTGCGCAATCCAGCGTCGGCGCACAAGGCCTGATGCAGGTTATGCCTGCGACCGCCCGCGAAATCGCCGGCAAAATCGGCATGAGCAGCAGCGAACTCTACACCATGGACGGCAACATCCGCATGGGTACGTGGTACATGGCAGATGCCAAACGCCGCCTGCAAAATAACGAAGTAATGGCCACCGCAGGCTACAATGCCGGCCCAGGCCGCGCCCGCAACTGGCAGGCTTCTTCGCCTTTGGAAGGCGCGATTTACGCCGAAACCATCCCATTTACCGAAACCCGCGATTACGTGAAAAAAGTCATGACCAACGCGACTTATTACGCGTCATTGTTCAACGAGCCGCAAACTTCGCTGAAACAACGCATGGGTACGGTTCCCGGCCGTTATTAATACCCGATAGGCCGTCTGAAAAGTGAGACAGAATCAAACGTTCAGACGGCCTGCAACCTTGACAGACTATCGGGTTTATAAGATAATCGCCCGATTGTTTCTGACCAAAAAGGTCACTTGCACGGCAAAAGCCGACTTGTTAGGAGGTGATGTTTACATCACGGCGCGTATCCCGCCCTGCCCTCGGCAAACCAGCGATACAACAACTCCCCCATTATGACAAGCCGTCCCCTATTTCTTAAAACGGTTTGATTGAACAAAATTTAAAGGAAATAAAATGCCAGCTATTCGTGTTAAAGAGAATGAACCATTTGAAGTTGCCATGCGTCGTTTCAAACGCGCCGTAGAAAAAACCGGTCTGTTGACCGAACTGCGCGCCCGTGAAGCGTACGAAAAACCAACTACCGAACGCAAACGCAAAAAAGCTGCTGCAGCAAAACGTCTGCAAAAACGTCTGCGCAGCCAACAACTGCCTCCTAAAATGTACTAATTACAGGCCTGCCCTGTGATAAACGACACACCGCAAGGGCAGCTTTGCGGTGTGTTTTGTTTTTCAGACGGCATCTTTTTATTGATATAAAGTGAGAACATTATGAGCCTAAAAACACAATTAACCGAAGACATGAAAACCGCCATGCGTGCCAAAGACCAAGTATCTTTAAGCACCATCCGCCTGATTAATGCCGCCATCAAACAATTTGAAGTAGACGAGCGCACCGAAGCCGATGACGCCAAAGTCATCTCCATTCTGACCAAAATGGTGAAACAGCGCAAAGACAGCGCCAAAATCTATACTGAAGCCGGTCGTCAAGATTTGGCTGACAAAGAAAACGCAGAAATCGAAATCCTCAACCGCTACCTGCCACAAATGATGTCCGCAGAAGAAATCAAAACTGCCGTGGAAGCAGCTGTTGCAGAAACCGGTGCATCAGGCATGGCCGATATGGGCAAAGTCATGGGTGTATTGAAAACCCGTCTGGCCGGCAAAGCCGATATGGGTGAAGTCAACAAAATCCTCAAAGCTGCGCTGACTTCATAATTGAATACAGACCGCTTTGGGCGGATTCAAAAAAAGGTCGTCTGAAACCAAGATTTTGGGTTTCAGACGACCTTTTCCAGATAACCATTATTTTGTGTTATATCCTGTATGCATTTTCATCAAAAATTCAGCATTTGAATTATCATTTGTTATATTCTTCTCTTGATTATATATCTTAAATAGTTCATTTACATAAGCCAAACAAGCCAGCTTTTTTCGATCGAAAGGAAGTTCACTGAAATAATAATATAAATCGGGGTTTTGATCCGCTTCTCTCGTAAAGCTGATTAACTCTTCAAATGCCTCTCTATCCTGTCCAGAAATAATATAATTGTAAAGCCTATCTATGTGTAAATAAACTTTCATCTTGGCAGTATTCTTTTGAGAGAAATTTTTTATATAGCTCCAAATAAATGGGACTAAAACAAAAAGAAATATTAATAATACTTTCATTCCTTACCAACCCTAAAAATTAATATTAAAATCATATAAATTATCCCCCCAATTAATAATCCACTGATACCGGAAACAACTCCACACAATATAAAAGACCAAAATCCGCTAGGCAAAAATTGCTCATAAATATAACCTGAAGCAAAATAATTACCAATCATCAAAGGTAATAATAACAATAATCTACCTGAAAAAATTACCTCCATAAATCCACAAAACACCATAACCCAAACAAACTCATCTTTCGAGTCAAAATTAAAAATATATGCACATATCAAAAAAATTATTGCTATAAAACTCATACATAGCACCCTGAAACGACTGTTTCTGCATTTATTTAATACCTACTTAGATACAAAGATGCTATACTGAAAGTTAGATTTAAACCACCCACTAATCATATTGAATATCTATTTTTTAGTATCTAAATTCCGCCTAAAAGTGAGTAAGCATGGAACTTCATGAAAAAATTCGAGTAATGAGAGAAATGAACCAATGGTCTCAAGAAGAAATGGCAGAAAAATTGGCAATGTCTGCCAATGGGTATGCAAAGATAGAGCGCGGGCAAACTAAACTGACTTTTGATAAATTGAATCAGATTGCACAGATTTTTAAAATTGATGTAGTTGAATTGATTACAAAAGAAAAACCATTATTTCTTTTGGTCGGAGATAATAGCCATAATTACGGATCAAATTACTATGGCAACAATGAAGCGTTAATAGCTGAAAATGAAAAACTGAAACTGACAATATCTCATAATAATGAAATTATTCAACGACAAGAAAACGAGATTTTAGCTTTAAAAGAAATCATTTCTCTACTCAAAAAAAATTAACACTCTGAGACCTTTGCAAAATTCCCCTAAATTCCCACCAAGACATTTAGGGGATTTTGGGAAATTTTGCAAAGGTCTTAGGCCGTCTGAAATATGATTTTCAGACGGCCTTTCTTATTGTACTAATCAAGCAGCGGTTACTTTACCTTCATGACGCAACAAGGTAATTAAATCGCTGATACGTTTTTTCATGGAACGGCGATCGACGATTTGGTCGATTGCGCCCTTCTCTAACAAGAATTCTGCACGTTGAAAACCTTCCGGCAAGGTTTCACGTACAGTCTGCTCGATAACGCGCGGACCGGCAAAACCGATCAGCGCATTCGGCTCTGCCAAAACCACATCACCCAAGAAGGCAAAGCTGGCAGACACGCCGCCCATGGTCGGGTCGGTCAATACGGAAATAAACGGCAGACGTTTTTCAGTCAGCAAATGCAAAGCCGCGCTGGTCTTCGTCATCTGCATCAAAGAGTTGACCCCTTCCTGCATACGTGCACCACCGGAAGCCGCCACGCAAATAAACGAACAATTATCCGCAACGGCACGACGTACACCCTGAACGAAACGCTCGCCCACAACCGAGCCCATAGAGCCGCCGATAAAACGGAATTCAAACGCAGCCACAACGACAGGCAGGCCGTTCATGGTGCCTTTCATAACGACCAATGCATCGTCTTCACCGGTTGCTTTACGCGCAGCCGCGAGGCGGTCGGGATATTTTTTACTGTCTTTGAATTTCAGCGGGTCGGTCGGTTTAATATTGGCTGCAATCTCTTCACGGCCTTCTTCATCCAAAAGCAGATTCAAACGTTCGCGCGCAGAAAGCGGATTGTGATGATTACATTTCGGGCAGACTTCGCTGTTTTGCTTCAACTCGGTTGAATAAACCGTTGCCGAACAAGACGGACATTTGTGCCACAGGCCTTCAGGGACGCTGGACGAACTGCTTCGGTTTTTAATTTTCGGAGGAAGAATTTTATCTAGCCAGCTCATGAATGACTCCTTGGGATTCAGAATTCAGACGGCCTGTTGAATGTAAGGCCGTCTGAAACAATGGAATAAAAAATTTAGCGAATCGCGTCTTTCAACTCTTTAACCAACACGCCTACCGCTTCGGCCTCGCTACCTGCGTGGCTTTCAATCTCTTTGACGATACGGCTGCCGACAATAACGGCATCCGCTACCGCGCCAATCTTACGCGCACTCTCCGCATTATTAATGCCGAAGCCGACACCGATCGGAATATCAATATATTTGCGCAAAAGCTCTATTTTACGCGAAACTTCTTCAGTATCCAAACTTGCCGCACCGGTTACACCTTTGAGCGATACATAATACACAAAACCACCGGCTACTTTGGCAATCGTTTGAATACGCTCTTCAGTTGTTGTCGGCGCAATAAGGAAAATACAATCAATACCTTGCGCTTTCAAAGAGTCATGCAGCGGGGTAATGGTTTCTACCGGGGAATCCACAGTCAATACGCCATCTACACCCGCGTCGGCAGCCGCTTGTGCAAACGCTTGATAACCCATTTTATGTACTGGGTTCAAATAGCCCATCAAGACAACCGGCGTTTTATCATTGGTTTGGCGGAACAAGCGTACTGTTTCCAATACGTCGTGCAAAGAAACATGATTTGCCAACGCCCTTTCGGCCGCACGCTGAATAGTCGGACCATCCGCCATCGGGTCAGAAAACGGCACACCCAGTTCCAAAATATCGGCACCGTTAGCCACTAGGCTGTGCATCAATGCCAAGGTCGTCTCAAGGTTGGGATCACCCACCGTGATATAAGGAATCAGTGCTTTTGCGCCATTGAGCGCTGAGAAAGTTTGTTGGATTCTGCTCATTTTCTGCTATCCATTTCATCGATTTGAATGTTGTCCGACAGCCTAATCTATTCTGCCGTTACATTTATTGTAAAAAACTTAGTCTGCCGCAAAAACAAATGGCCACTTTTCCCAATCGGCAAACAAGAGGCTAAGTATAACATTTACGGCTATTTCGTAGAATCATTTGCAATCAAGATTCTGATATTTTGAAAGCAATATAAAACAATAAAGGCCGTCTGAAAATCATTCAAACAGCCTTTATTAGAATCAATTATGCAAATCTTTGTATGCCTTCGCACTTT
>NZ_JBQCXF010000181.1:0-5621 GCF_051956635.1 Neisseria sp. P0022.S010
CGGAACACCTCCTCAAACGCCTATTCACAGCCGAAAAGCCCAACGAAAAATGGCTGACCGACGTGACCGAACTCAAAGGGAGCGACGGCAAACTGTACCTCTCGCCAATCTTGGACTTGTTCAACCGCGAAATCATCGCCTACGCCATGAGCCGCAGAGCCGACAGCGAAATGGTGAAGGAAATGCTCGAAAAAGCCGCACCCCGTCTGACTGATAAGGGAACGATGCTTCATTCCGACCAAGGCGTGCCGTACCGTACGTCGGGATATAGGGAATTGCTTGCGGAGCATTCCATGGTTCAAAGCATGTCGCGTAAGGCGAACTGTTGGGACAATGCGCCGATGGAGAGTTTCTTTGCGGTGTTGAAGACGGAGTGTTTCTATAACGCAGGAGAATTGACGGTGGACGAATTGATGAAGCAGATAGATGACTATATGGATTACTACAACCGGGAGCGTTGCAGTCTGAAATTAAAAAAGCTGAGTCCTGTCGCATACAGAACCCAGCTTACACAGAGTGCCTGAATAATAGGCTTTTATGAGTGTCCAAGATTTGGGGGGCAGTTCAAACCTGTTTCCAAGTTTCAGACGACCTCTTGGTCTTCATTCGTTTGCACGAACCAATCAGAAAAACAGCTCGCGCCAGCTGATACGTTTCAAACCACAGATACGACCACCCTCAACTGCCAGAGACTCACCCTTATTTAACAGTAGGCTGCGGGTTACTTTATTGGAGAAGCATTTGTTATTTGGCGTACTCGACGTAACAGAAAGCTCTTTATCCGTACCCGTACCACCTGAATCCCCGTCTGCGGTCACAGGGGAATCATCCAATTTGCTCGGATTGAGGAAGGTAAAGTTGATAACCCCATCCTGAGTCAAACCATTGGCGTATTGCATACCAAAGCCGTCCAACTTCCGAATAACGGTATCAGGCGTAAAACGCGCGCTGCGTGCGTTCAATGCACCTCCATTATCAGCATTCACACCAATGAACGAAGTTTTTGCTGCAGTTTTCACGCTCGTACTTGCTGGTAAACAAACATCGGCACCTGCAGATTTTTCCTCTGTAACAGAATCATAGCGACGCACAGTCACAACAGCAGTACGCAAGATCATAGTCGGTTTGACGTTTACCCGTTCACCATCACGCAAATCGATTTTCCAACCTTTTTGGGTTTTGGCAACCTGGTTGTTAGTTAGATAAATATAGCCTTCTTTTCCTTTTTCTTCAGGACGAAATTCTTGTTGCTGCAAATCACTTTCGGAAGCAGCGGTTACGGTCTGATTCGGTGTCAAATCTTCATAAATACCGTAAATAGATTGCTTGTCTTTATTGGTCAGATCATTTTGATAAATCTCACTGCCTGTACCGAAAATCACGACATATTCGTTTGCTCTGCGGCGTGAAACGGCAGGTGCGGAGGTAATCGGTTTGCTGGGTGAACCCGTAAAGATTTTAACAACCTTCCAGTTGTCCGGTTTTTCGCCGCGCAGGTCAAAACGATACATATTGCCTCCACGGTCGCCCGCATACGCAACATCAATTACACCATCAAAATCAGTGTCCACAAGGGTCGGCGTGGACAGACCGCCTACACCGTCTTGAACTTCGATTTTTTTCAACAAATCGCCCGGTGCTTTACCTGTACCGTTACCACGCTTATCGCCTGTACCAACTTCCTTACCTAGCATTTCATATACATACAATGCTGTTTCATTTTTCGTATCGGCTTTATCTTCAACACGATAACCGCTGGCAAGAAAACCTGCATAGCGAATGTTTTCTTTTATATCTACACGTCCGTTATCGGCAGGTCTGCTGACCGAGACACGCCCAATTTGCGGCGTACCAATGGTATAGCCCAATGTGTTTTCCTCACCTTTGATGGTTTCAAACAATGGAACTGTTTTATTCCACTCGGTATCAGTGACATCCAAACCTGTTTTGGTAGCTTTATCTACATTACCGCCGATATTCAGGGCATAGGCACCACGACCACCCTGACCCATCGCACCAAACATAAATACGCGCTGAGTATCATTTTCAGAAGTCTGACGCAAGGTAAATCCGCCGTTAACCATATATTCATGATTGGTAATAGACGACGTATAGCTGTCTTTGGCAATATTTTTCAAAACTTTTGCCAAAGTAACCGTCTTCACATTATTACCATCTGCGACATCCCGCTCCATTGTCGAAGGGATGTAGCTGACTTTCAGTTCATACGGATGATTTGCATCTGACGAGGTTTGGAACAAATGCACCATGCCATCATTCGCAGCCGCAACCATATATTTCTGACGCTTGATCGTATCGTTGCCAACTTTATACTTGGCCTTATTACCGACAGCAGCAACCGAACCGTCCAAAATATCGCCCAAATCACGCTGATCACCTTCCCGAATACGGTAAACTTGACTGTACGGTGTGTTTTTTGATTTATCTTGTATTGATTTATCATCACCGATACGCCCCGTCCAATTCAGCAAATCACGCCATTCATCCGAATTTTTACCATTAGCTGCATCTGCAATATCAAAATAGGCATTGTTTAAAGTATTATTGGGAATATTATTAATAAAATAAGTACTTGAACCCGTATTAATCAGGGTTTTACGGTTTGCAAACGACGGGTACAGCTTCAATTCTTCACTACGACGACCATCCTTCCCTAATCTTTGGAAAATAATCTGGCTACTCCAAGAGTTTGTTTTCAAACCGATAACTGCCGACATCTCAGGCAGGCTGCTGCTGGTCGTTGCAGGCGCGGTCGCACCAACATCGTCGTAACCCACATTTTTCGTGCCAGATTTAATCTGCTCTACAATGTCGTTAAATACCTTCGACAAACTTTCGGGTTTATCTGCCTCATAATAATACTCGGGGCGGCTGGCAGCCAGCTGCAAATACCTCTTTCCTGAGGGCGAAATACCTTGCCCGAAGCCTACGGTAAAGGTCTGCACCAGTTGTTTACTGTAATCGGCAGGATCTTTAGGATCGCCGTTCCAGCTTTTACCTGCAGCATCCGTTCCGTCGGTTTTAAAATCCTGCTCTGCAAGTTTTTTACTGAAGAAAGCTAAGCCATCATCTATATCCCAAGAGGTATCATATGCCCCCAATTCCCGCTTCTGACAAGAACCCGCCTGCCTATACCCAAAATAATTATATGCTTCTCTATACTTTGGTTCTTCCAGAGAAATATTTCGTCGATAATAATCCGAATAGCGGCTTAAATCCCCATATTTAAAATCAGACTTAGGCCATTTGTATCCTGTATTATCCAAACCACAGCTCAAATTGGCATCACCGTCAGACATCAAAACCACATATGATTTCTGGCAACGGTATTTCACATTCGGCATCACAATTTGACTGACCAACTCGAAATAACGCGAGGTAGTCGGCGTACCTCCTTTGGCCTTAATACTTTTTACCCTCTTGGCAATCTCAGTTGCCGGTATGGTAAATCCTTTGTCATCAGGAGTATCGCTCCCACCGCTATTATTTAAAGTCTGCAATGCCCAGTTAAATGTACTACCATGTTCCTCCAAAACTTTACTTAACGCATCCTTTGTAATCTGAATACGGGTTTTACTGCCAATATATTCATCCATACTACCTGAATCATCAATAAACAGCATAATGTTGTGTTTAACTTCGGGCTGTTTATCAATTTTAGATTCAGTTTGCAGATACAGTGGGACTTTGGCGAACCCGCCTGCTGCGGCATTTGCCACCCCGCTCATCAAGGCGAGCGCGGAGGCGATGTTGTAAATCATCGGACGGATGGAGCCGGGGCAACGTGAAGATTTGTTTTTCATAATGCGTTCTTTTTTCATAAAATCGTCGGTTGACGGATGATGACGTTGTTTTTATTTTCTCGGAATGCGATTCTAACATTTACGATGTCATTTATGTGGGGTTCGGGCTGTTTTTTTTGTCTAATGTGGCGAACAATGGCGAAAATGAAACAGACTTCATGATTGTAAAGGGAAAATCCGTTGCCAAACCACAGCTTGAACGATATGGCTTTTTGACGTAGAATGCATTGCTTCTACGGCATAGGCAGCTATGTCTGAAAAAGCACGTTACACAGCAAAATCAAGGCTGCGGAGCGTGTTTTTTTTTAGCCGAGATTTCCGAAGGCTGTCTTTTTTGTAAACAATTTTTATTTTTCAGACGGCCTGACCCATTTTTTTTCGAACCGACCATCATCAGGCAAACAGGATTCCATCATGACCACTCCGGCTCTTCTCGTTCTCGCTGACGGCAGCGTATTTCACGGCACATCAATCGGTTACGAAGGTTCGACTTCCGGCGAAGTCGTATTCAACACTTCCATGACCGGTTATCAGGAAATCCTGACCGACCCGTCCTACTGCAAACAAATCGTTACCCTCACCTACCCCCACATCGGCAATACCGGCACCAACGCCGAAGACGAAGAAAGCCGCAGCGTGTATGCCGCGGGCTTGATTATCCGCGACCTGCCGCTGCTGCACAGCAACTTCCGCGCCTCCGAAAGCCTGCATGACTATCTGGTGCGCAACAAAACCGTCGCCATCGCCGACATCGACACCCGCCGCCTGACCACGCTGCTGCGCGAAAAAGGTGCACAAGGCGGCGCAATTCTGACAGGTGCGGACGCTACGGTTGAAAAAGCGCAAGAACTCATCGCCGCGTTCGGCAGCATGGTCGGCAAAGATTTGGCGAAAGAAGTTTCCTGCAAAGAAGCCTACGAATGGACCGAAGGCGAATGGGTGTTGGGCAAAGGTTTCGTTACCCCTGCCGAACAACCGTTCCACGTCGTCGCCTATGATTTCGGCGTGAAAACCAACATCCTGCGTATGCTCGCCTCGCGCGGCTGCCGCCTGACCGTCGTCCCCGCCCAAACCAGCGCGGAAGACGTGTTGGCACTCAACCCCGACGGCGTGTTCCTCTCCAACGGCCCCGGCGACCCCGAACCTTGCACCTACGCCATCGAAGCCGTACAAAAACTGATGGAAAGCGGCAAACCGATTTTCGGCATTTGTTTGGGACACCAGCTGATCAGCCTCGCCATCGGTGCGAAAACCCTGAAAATGCGCTTCAGCCATCACGGTGCCAACCACCCTGTACAAGATTTGGATAGCAGCAAAGTCGTCATTACCAGCCAAAACCACGGTTTCGCCGTCGATGCCGACACCCTGCCTGCCAACGCACGCATTACCCACAAATCCTTGTTTGACAACACCTTGCAAGGCATCGAGCTGACCGACAAACCCGTGTTCTGCTTCCAAGGCCACCCGGAAGCCAGCCCCGGCCCGCAGGATGTCGGCTATCTGTTCGACAAATTCATTGACAATATGAAAGCGGCGAAGCAATAAAGCGAATTTTTCAGACGGCCGTCAAATCCGGCAGGCCGTCTGAAAATCAAGCAGTTCAAAACCCTGTAACTCAAGTCAGAAAGGAAACTCCCATGACTGAAAAACAAATGCGCATCCTCTCCGTAGTCGCCACCCTGGCCGCCGTCGGTATGTACGTTTCTTATATCCCGCAAATCCAAAACAACCTTGCCGGCAACCCCGGCTCGCCGTTGCAACCCCTCGTCGCCGCCATCAACTGCACATTATGGTTTG
>NZ_JBQCXF010000182.1:0-5608 GCF_051956635.1 Neisseria sp. P0022.S010
CCATCGGCTATATGCACGATGAAAAAGTCGGCTACCAACGCTTCTTCAGCTATATTTCTTTGTTTACTTTCAGCATGTTGATGCTGATTATGAGCAACAACTTCATCCAGCTCTTCTTCGGCTGGGAAGCTGTGGGTTTGGTGTCGTATCTCTTGATCGGTTTCTATTTCAAACGTCCGAGCGCGACTTTTGCCAACCTGAAAGCCTTTTTGATCAACCGTGTCGGCGACTTCGGCTTTTTGCTCGGTATCGGTTTGGTGCTTGCCTATTTCGGCGGCAGCTTGCGCTATCAAGATGTATTCGCTTATCTGCCTAATGTTCAGACGGCCACCATTCAATTGTTCCCCGGTGTGGAATGGTCTTTGATTACTGTAACCTGTTTGCTCCTGTTTGTCGGTGCGATGGGTAAATCGGCACAATTCCCGTTGCACGTCTGGCTGCCTGATTCGATGGAAGGCCCGACCCCGATTTCTGCATTGATTCACGCCGCAACCATGGTTACCGCCGGTCTGTTTATGGTATCGCGTATGTCGCCGATTTATGAGATGAGCAGCACTGCGTTGTCTGTCATCATGGTAATCGGTGCGATTACCGCCCTGTTTATGGGTTTCTTAGGCGTGATTCAAAACGACATCAAGCGCGTGGTTGCGTATTCCACCCTGTCGCAATTGGGCTATATGACCGTGGCTCTGGGCGCGTCCGCCTATTCCGTGGCGATGTTCCACGTCATGACCCACGCCTTCTTTAAAGCCTTACTGTTCTTGGCGGCGGGTAGCGCCATTATCGGTATGCACCACGACCAAGATATGCGCCACATGGGCAATCTGAAAAAATACATGCCGATTACTTGGCTGACCATGCTGATCGGTAACTTGTCGCTAATTGGTACGCCGTTCTTCTCCGGCTTCTACTCCAAAGACTCGATTATCGAAGCGGCGAAATACAGCACCCTGCCGGGCAGCGGCTTTGCCTATTTTGCCGTCCTCGCCAGCGTGTTCGTTACCGCGTTTTACGCGTTCCGCCAATACTTTATGGTGTTCCACGGCGAAGAAAAATGGCGCAGCCTGCCTGAGCATCATGACGATCATCATGGCGAAGAACATCACGGCTTGGGCAAAAACGACAATCCGCACGAAAGCCCGCTGGTCGTTACCCTGCCGCTGATTCTGCTTGCGATTCCGTCCGTCATCATCGGCTACATCGCCATCGAACCCATGCTTTACGGCGATTTCTTCAAAGACGTGATTTTCGTCAACGCCGACGCGCATCCGACCATGCACATCATGAAAGAAGAGTTCCACGGCGCATTGGCGATGGTGTCGCACAGCCTGCATTCGCCTGTACTCTACCTCGCTATCGCAGGTGTATTGAGCGCATGGCTTCTGTACGTCAAACTGCCGCACCTGCCAGCGAAAATTGCACAGGCGTTCCGTCCGATTTACGTTTTGTTTGAAAACAAATACTACCTTGATGCCCTGTATTTCAACGTTTTTGCCAAAGGCACGCGCACATTGGGTACCTTCTTCTGGAAAGTCGGCGATACTGCCATTATCGACAACGGTATTGTCAACGGCTCCGCCAAACTGGTCGGCGCGATTGCCGCGCAAGTGCGTAAAGCCCAAACCGGCTTTATCTACACCTACGCCGCCGCTATGGTGTTCGGCGTATTGGTACTGCTCGGCATGACTTTCTGGGGATTGTTCCGATAAGAATAAGGTTTCAGACGGCCTTAAACCTTCAGGCCGTCTGAAGCGAAGAAATATCCACATAAACACATTTTTATTTTAACCACAGGTTAACCACTATGTTTCCCAACTACCTACTCAGCTTGGCAATATGGATACCCATCGCCGCAGGTGTGCTGGTTTTGGCGACCGGTAAAGACAGCCGTGCGCCGCTGGCGCGTGTGCTTGCCTTCATGGGTGCGCTTGCCGGTTTCTTGGTAACGCTGCCCCTGTTTACCGGGTTCGACCGTTTGAGCGGCGGCTATCAGTTTACCGAGTTCCACGAGTGGATTCCGCTTCTGAAAATCAACTACGCATTGGGCGTGGACGGTATTTCAGTACTCTTTATCATCTTAAATGCGTTTATTACGCTGTTGGTGGTATTGGCCGGTTGGGAAGTTATTCAGAAACGTCCGGCGCAGTATATGGCGGCATTCCTGATGATGTCGGGTTTGATTAACGGCGCGTTTGCCGCGCAGGATGCGATTCTGTTTTATGTGTTCTTCGAGGGTATGTTGATTCCGCTGTACCTGATTATCGGTGTATGGGGCGGCCCGCGCCGCGTCTATGCGTCGGTCAAGCTATTCCTCTATACGCTGATGGGTTCGCTCTTGATGTTGGTTGCCATGGTTTACCTGTACTATCAAACAGGCAGCTTCTCTATTGTCGATTTCCAAAACATCAAACAGATTCCGTTGGGTGTACAACAGCTTTTGTTTGTAGCGTTCTTCCTGTCATTCGCTGTAAAAGTACCGATGTTCCCTGTGCACACTTGGTTGCCGGATGCCCACGTTGAAGCGCCGACCGGTGGTTCGATGGTGTTGGCGGCGATTACGCTGAAACTGGGTGCGTATGGTTTCTTGCGCTTTATCCTGCCGATTATGCCGGATGCGGCACGCTATTTTGCCCCTGTAATCATCGTATTGAGCCTGATTGCCGTGATTTACATCGGTATGGTGGCTTTGGTGCAAACCGATATGAAAAAATTGGTAGCGTACTCTTCCATCAGTCATATGGGTTTTGTCACTTTAGGTATGTTCCTGTTTGTGAACGGCCAATTGAATGACTGGGCATTGAAAGGTGCAATCATTCAAATGATTTCCCACGGTTTCGTGTCTGCCGCGATGTTTATGTGTATCGGCGTGATGTACGACCGCCTGCATACCCGCAATATTGCCGATTATGGCGGCGTGGTCAATGTGATGCCTAAGTTTGCGGCGTTTATGATGTTGTTCGGTATGGCCAATGCCGGTCTGCCTGCGACTTCAGGCTTCGTGGGCGAGTTTATGGTGATTATGGGTGCGGTTAAAGTGAATTTCTGGGTAGGCGCGTTGGCTGCCATGACCTTGATTTACGGTGCATCTTATACCCTGTGGATGTACAAACGCGTTATTTTTGGTGCGATCCACAATCCGCACGTTGCCGAAATGCAAGACATCAATTGTCGCGAATTTGCGATTTTGGCAATTTTGGCGGTTGCTGTTTTGGGCATGGGTCTGTATCCGCAAGCGTTTATCGAAGTGGTGCATCAAGCGGCAAACGATTTGATTGCCCATGTGGCACAAAGCAAGATTTGAGGTGTGTAAATGAACTGGTCTGATTTGAATTTAATGCCCACCATGCCCGAAATCGTGCTGCTTGCGCTATTGGGTGTCGTATTGCTGGCAGACTTGTGGATTTGCGATAAAAACCGCTATTTGACCCATCTGATGAGTTTGGGAACGGTCATTATTGTGGCTGTCACCCAATTGGCAGTATGGGAGCAGGGCAGTGTCGATGCCTTTCACGGTATGTATATTGCAGACGGCATGTCCCGTTTGGCGAAGCTAGTGTTGTATGCACTGACGTTTGGTCTGTTTATTTACAGTAAACCGTACAACCAAGACCGCCAAATTTTTAAAGGCGAGTTTTATACCTTGTCGCTGTTTGCCCTGTTGGGTATGAGCGTCATGGTCAGCTCGGCACATTTCTTGACCGCGTATATCGGTTTGGAGCTGTTGTCTTTGTCGCTGTACGCCATGATTGCCCTGCGCCGTGATTCCGGTCGTTCTGCCGAGGCCGCGCTGAAATACTTCGTATTGGGCGCGTTGGCCTCCGGTTTGCTACTCTATGGTATTTCCATGGTTTATGGCGCCACCGGTTCTCTTGATTTTGCTTCCGTCTTGGCTTCTGCTTTCAATGAGCAGGCCAATGAATGGTTGTTGAAATTGGGTATGGTGTTTATTGTAGTTGCCATTGCATTTAAATTGGGTGCGGTTCCATTCCATATGTGGGTACCTGATGTGTACGATGGCGCGCCGACCTCTGTTGCCGCCTTTGTGGGTACGGCTCCGAAAATTGCCGCTGTTGTCTTTGCATTCCGTATCCTTGTTACCGGTATGGGTACCATACATTCAGACTGGGCGCCGATGTTGGCCATCCTTGCCGTTGCATCTTTGGTGGTCGGTAACCTTGCCGCCATCATGCAAACCAATATCAAACGTATGCTTGCCTATTCCACCGTATCGCACATGGGCTTTATCCTGTTGGCGTTTATGGCAGGCGCGGTCGGCTTTACCGCTGGTTTGTATTACGCTATTACCTATGCTGTGATGGCGGCAGTCAGCTTCGGTGTTTTGATGGTATTGTCCACCAAAGACATTGAGTGTGAAAACATTAAAGACCTCGCGGGTCTTAACCAACGCCATGCATGGTTTGCCTTCCTGATGTTGCTGTCCATGTTCTCCATGGCAGGTATTCCGCCGCTGATGGGCTTCTACGCCAAGTTCGGCGTGATTATGGCGCTCTTGAAACAAGGCTATGTCTGGTTGTCAGTGTTTGCCGTTATCATGTCCCTGATTGGCGCCTTCTACTACCTGCGCGTGGTCAAAGTCATCTACTTCGATGCGCCTGACCATGATCAGCCGGTCGGCAGCAACTATGCCGCCAAATTTGTCCTGACGGTCAATGCCTTCCTGCTGCTCCTCTGGGGTATCATGCCGCAAACCGTTATCGACTGGTGTGCCAAAGCATTGGAAAATACCCTGTAAGTTTCAAACAAAAACAACGGCGGCTGTTCCAAAGTCGCCGTTTTTGTTAGGATTCGCATTCGGATGAAATATCCCCCAAGTTCAGACGGCCTCAAGCCTTTGAACAATCATCAAGCGGGCATCATCAAGATATTGAATATTCTACGGATAATGATAGGCAAGAATGCCCATTTAACATGTTAAAATCACACACAGGCCGTCTGAAAACAGAAAGACCACCATGACTGCATCCATGTACATTCTTTTGCTGTTGGCACTTATCTTTGCCAACGCACCATTTATTACCACCAAATTCTTCGGCATCATCGCCCTTAAACGCAAACATATCGGCCATCACTTGATCGAATTGCTAGCAGGCCTCCTTCTTACCGCGATCCTCGCCTATATCCTCGAATCACGTGCCGGAGCCGTACATGCCCAAGATTGGGAGTTTTACGCGACCGTTGTCTGCCTCTACCTGATTTTTGCTTTCCCATGCTTTGTATGGCGTTACTTTTGGAATGAGCGGAATAGAGAGTAGGATTTGAATAAGGAAAAGGCCGTCTGAAAGATTTTCAGACGGCCTTGTATTTGAGAATGTAGGTGGTAATGACTTACATCATTTGGCTACGAAAGTTTTTACATTCTTGTTTTCTTGTATCAGTAATAATCTTAGGATTTTGAACTGAGTTTTTATCTTGGTGATAATTACATTCCTGAACAACGCGCCGGTATGAGGGTTTCTGAGGCTTTCTATATTGTTGTGGTTGGTGGTGGTAAGTATCTGTAGCACAAGCAGATAGAACTAGAATACATATTGTTACTAAAAGTTTGTTCATACGATTTCCTGATTATGAATTAGTGGCCGTTGTATGC
>NZ_JBQCXF010000183.1:0-5588 GCF_051956635.1 Neisseria sp. P0022.S010
ACTTTCCGTTTACGGTTTCAGACGGCCTAAACATTATTCGTTATAATCCGACGATACCGTAACCGGTTTCAACGAAGGAATATCCAATGAAAAAAATCCTATTGCCTGCACTCGCCCTATTGCTTGCCTCTTGCGGTTTCCACCTGAAAGGCACTGGCGTGACTTCTCAGCCGCTTCCTTATCAGAACTGGCATGTAGAAGGCGGAGCCGTCATGCAAAAAGCGCTGGAAAATGCCTTACGCCGTGCCGACGGCCATCCGGTTAGCGAAGCCGAATCACAAATCACCCTGCGCGTTGTCGACTTCCAAAAACGCCGCGACATCTACACCATCACCCGCGCCGCCGCAATCAACGAATACCTGCTGGCCATGACCGTCAAAGCCCAAGCCTTCCGCAACGGCGAGCCGGTCGGCGAACCGATGGAAGTCAAGGTGCACCGCACCATGGACTACGCCGACAGCGAAGTCTTGGGCAAACAGGAAGAGGAAGAAACCATTTGGTCTGAAATGCGCATCGACGCCGCAGATCAAATCGTCCGCCGCCTGACTTTCCTGAAAGCGCAATAATGGCTGCCGCGCCTATTGAGAGCCTGCGCCCCGATACGCCGCTTAAGCCGTTGTACATCATCCACGGCGAAGAGGATTTGTTGCGCATCGAGGCTTTGGATACGCTGCGCGCAGCCGCAAAAAAACAAGGTTATCTCAACCGCGAAGTCTATACCGCTGAAAACAATTTTGACTGGAACGAGCTGTTGCAAAGTGCCGGCAGCGCAGGTTTGTTTGCCGATTTGAAATTACTGGAAATCCACATTCCCAACGGCAAACCTGGCAAAAACGGAGGCGATGCCCTGCAAGCCTTCGCCGAACGCCTGCCCGAAGATACGGTTACGCTCATCCTCCTGCCCAAGCTTGAAAAAACACAAATCCAGTCCAAATGGTTTTCCGCATTGGCTGGCAAAGGCATCGTCTTAGAAGCCAAAGCCGTTGTGCCACATGCTTTGCCGCAATGGATACAGGGCCGTCTGAAACAGCAGGGTTTGGACATCGAACCTGAAGCACTCGCCCTGTTTGCCGAGCGCGTCGAAGGCAATCTTTTGGCTGCCCGTCAGGAAATCGAAAAACTCGCACTGCTCCATCCCAAAGGCCATTTGATCAATATTGCCGACGCAGAAGCCGCAGTTGCCACCGTCGCCCGCTTCGACGTATTCCAACTGGCCGGCGCATGGATGAAAGGCGATGCCCTGCGCGTTTCCCGCTTACTGGACGGTTTGGAAGAAGAAGGCGAAGAGCCGGTTTTGCTGTTGTGGGCGGTTGCCGAAGACATCCGCACCCTAATCCGCCTCACTGCCGCACTCAAGCAAGGCCAAAACATCCAAAGCCTGCGCAACAGCCTGCGCTTATGGGGCGACAAGCAGACCCTTGCACCGATGGCGGCCAAACGCATTGCCATCAACCGCCTGCTCGACGCGCTCAAAACCTGCGCCAAAATCGACCGCATCATCAAAGGCGCGGAAGAAGGCGATGCATGGACCGAGTTCAAACAACTCGTTACTTCGCTGGCCGCTTGAAAACCGTTGCCACGCGTCAAGAAACTTGCACGCAATACGCCCCAAAAACAGAAAATACTGTAAAATAGCGTAAACTTAAATTCAGGCCGTTTGAACCTCGCATTTCAGACGGCCTCTTCCAGCAAAAAACAAGGAAACACCAACCGTATGGATAATAAAACCAAACTTCGCATCGGCGGTCTGGCCCTGCTGACCACTGCCGTATTAAGCCTCATCATCGTTCTGATCGTCGATTCATGGCCGCTGGCCATCCTGTTGGCCGTCATCATCGTGGCCGCTGCCGCAGGCGGTTTCGTTTGGACTTCGCGCCGTCAGCAACGCCAATTCCTCGAGCGCCTGAAAAAATTCGACATCGATCCGGAAAAAGGCCGTATCAACGAAGCCAACCTGCGCCGCATGTACCACAGCGGCGGCCAACATCAAAAAGACGCGATTACCTTGGTTTGCCTGTCGCAAAAATGTTCCGTTGACGAAGCGCACGCCATCTTTAAAAAACGTCCGACCCGTCAGGAAATGAACCAAATGGCCGCCCAACAGGCACGCGGTCAAAAACGTCCACATCGTTAATCCCGACAGTAACAGGCCGTCTGAACATTCCACCCCGTTTCAGACGGCCTGTTTTTATTGCCATCAAACCCATTTCCGTTTCCATCGCATTATGACCCGTCTTCTCACCGCCCCTCTCAAACGCCGCCTCGCTGCACTGGTTTACGAACTTCTGCTGACCGGCGCCGTGACCAGCATTGCCGCCCTTGCAGCCGGTATTGCCGCCATCTTTCTCAATCCCGTTTCCACGCGCCTGTCCATGCTGGCAACCTGCCTGATTCTGTTCTACGCATGGTGGCTCTACTTCCGCGCCAACTGGCACAAAAAAGGCCAAACCCTCGCCATGCAGACATGGAAAATCGGTTTGACCGATAAAAACGATACCCAGCCATCCCTGCCGCAACTGCGCCTGCGCTTTATTTGGGCCAGCATTTTTATTGTTTTCATTCCCCTTCTCGCCTACGCCGGATTGCGTCATCTGCTCAATATCCCGCCCAAAGGCGCATTCGGCGCCGCGCTCATCTGGCTCATCCTGCCATGGGGCTTCGCCCTGTTCCATCCCGACCGCCAGTTCCTCTACGACTTCTTGGCCGGAACAAGGCTGGTGGATTTAAATCAGAAGAAAACAAACGAATAAAATCCAAAAGCGGCTCAATCCGTAAATAAAATAAAGGCCGTCTGAAACTCCAGATAAGTTTCAGACGGCCTTTAATCATGAAATCAAGCGATGATTATTCTTGCCAACGTTTGAACACCAGCGAAGTATTGACGCCGCCAAAAGCAAAGTTATTGCTGACCACATAATCGGTTTGAATTTCACGTCCGCCTGTTTGAATGTAATCTACCTTACCACAACGCGGATCGATGTTTTCCAAATTGACAGTCGGCGCAAACCAACCGTTGTTCATCATTTCGATGGTGAACCAGGCTTCCAACGCGCCACACGCGCCGAGTGTATGGCCGAGGTAGCTTTTTTGCGAACTCATGGGGATGAATCCGAACACGGCCTCGGTCGCCAATGTTTCGGCAATATCGCCCTTTTCGGTCGCCGTACCGTGGCCGCTGACGTAGCCGACTTTATCAGGCGTAATACCGGCGTCTTTCAGCGCAAGCTCCATACATTTTTGCATGGTTTCTTTTTGCGGTTGGGTAACGTGGCTGCCGTCGCTGTTGGCACCATAGCCGACAAGCTCGGCATAGATTTTCGCACCACGCGCACGGGCGTGTTCCAATTCTTCCAATACAAAAATGCCTGCGCCTTCGCCGATGACCAAGCCGTCGCGTTCGTTGTCGTAAGGACGCGGGGTCAGTTCGGGTTCGCCGTTGCGGCGGCTGGCGGCATAAAGTGAATCGAAAACATAAACTTCAGACGGACAAAATTCTTCGCCGCCTCCCGCCAGCATCATATCAATCAGGCCGTATTTAATCGCTTCGTAGGCATAACCAATGCCTTGGCTGCCGGACGAACACGCGCTCGATGTCGGGATAATGCGGCCTTTCAAACCGAAGAAAATGCCGATATTGGCGGCAGTCGTATGCGGCATCATGCGCACATAAGTATTGGCGTTGAAATTGCGCGATGTGCCTGTTATCAAAAGTTCACCCATATCGCCGATGTCTTTGGTGCTGCCGACAGACGAACCGCATGCCACGCCCATACGACCGTCTGTAATGCTTTCATCGTCCAGCAAACCCGCATCCGTCAAGGCTTGCTCCGCCGCATCGACACACAAATGCGATACGCGACCCATACTTCTGAGCTGCTTGCGCGTCCAGTGCTCTGGAGGGGAATAGCCTTCAATCGGCGCACCCAGTTGCGCTTCCAATTCAGGAAAGCGTCCGCTCCAGTCCATGTATTTGACGGCATTTTTTTCGGCTTTAAACGCCGCCTGTATACTTTGCCAATCACGGCCGAAGGCGGTAATACCGCCAATACCTGTTACAACGACTCTTCTGGTATTCAACACAAACCTCCGTTCACAGCAATCACTTGGCGCGTAATGTACGCCGCTTTTTCATCCATCAAAAAGCGCACCGCATGCGCCACTTCTTCCGGCAATCCCATGCGCGCGGCAGGGACGGCCTTTAAGATTTCTTCGACAGGTACGTTCTCATCGATAATATCGGTATCGATAAGGCCCGGCGCCACACAGTTGACGGTGATTTTGCGCTTCGCCAGTTCGACCGCCAAGGCTTTTGCCGCGCCGATCAAGCCCGCTTTGGACGCGCTGTAATTGACCTGACCGCGGTTGCCCGTCAAACCGGACACCGACGCCATGCACACAATCCGTCCTGCTTTACGGCGGCGGATCATCGGCATGGTCAAAGGGTGCAACACATTATAAAAACCGTCCAAATTGGTTCGCAGCACCAAATCCCAATCATCATCTGTAAACGCAGGAAACGCATTGTCGCGCGTCAGTCCGGCGTTCAACACCACGCCGTAATATGTGCCGTTTGCTTCGATGTCAGCAGTCAGAATTTCACGGCAGGCTTCGCGGTCGGACACGTCAAACTGCAACACGCGTGCATTTCTACCCAATGCACGGATTTCTTCCGCGACAGCTTCCGCTTCATCGCGGCGGCTGCGGCAGTGGACGACAATATCAAAGCCGTCCTGTGCCAAACCAAGCGCGACAGCTTTGCCGATACCGCGATTAGACCCTGTAATTAAAATAGTTTCACTCATACGTTTTCTCACTATATCGACAGGCCGTCTGAATCTTTGTCTTTTCAGACGGCCTTGTAAACAGTTTAAATGATTTGGCCGTCTTTCGGACTGTACACATTTAAAGAGGCTTTTGCCAGCAAACCGTCCGGCGGCAACAGAGGCTTCACATCTTCCGGCGCATCCGTCCAGCGCAACTCGCAATCAAATACGCCCATGCCGCCCAAATCCTGAATGGACACATGCGCCCTGACTTCCAACTCAGTACCGACAGGCACGGAATCGGCAAACAAATCCAGCTTACGCGTTCCCAATAAAAAACCCAAACGGACAGGCTCTCCGGCCTTTAAAGCCTCAATGCCTGCAAACGCGCCTATGCCCTGCGCCATCAATTCCATATAAGCCATAGACGGCAACACGCCGTCCTGCAGCAAAATATGCTTGTCGCCAACCGGCGCACGGCAAACCGTGTAGTCATCGCCAAATTCTTTCACACAATCGATAAGCACCATATGTCCGCTGTGAGGAAGCAGCGAAGCCACATCATAAATCGGGGCACTCGGTATTGAAGGCATAAAATGTCATCCGGGAATAAATTACGTTACAATATGCATTATAACAGAGCCTAGCTTTTACTAACCCATTTCATTACAATGTATGAAAATGTAAAACATTGAAAGACATCATGCCTCAAAACGTTTGCCGTTTCAGCTTCAATATCGCCGCATGGCAGGCCTCCTCCAGCAAAATCAGTACGCCGGAGCAATGGCAGGACTGGGCGCAGGGAAAACTCGATACCGCCTCACT
>NZ_JBQCXF010000184.1:0-5575 GCF_051956635.1 Neisseria sp. P0022.S010
ATCTATTGCCGATGAGTAACGCTTGATTGCAAGATACGCCCATGCAAAAATTTACCCATAATAAAGAAACAGAAAAATAACAATTAGTTTCAACAACTTAAATCATCTTCCGCCATGTCATTTTACAAATACGAAACCATCAAGGATATATCATGCACACAGAATCCGTTCTAACCCTCCTCAAAACACTGCAAAACCAAATCTGCGCCGCGCTGGAGCAAGAAGATGGCGAAGCCAAATTTGTGCATGAAGCATGGACTGGGAAGCTGGGTATCGGCGAAACCCGCGTATTGAAAAACGGCGCAGTATTCGAGCAGGCAGGTGTGAATTTTTCGCATGTAAAGGGAACCCAAATGCCGGCTTCTGCTACGGCCCATCGTCCGGAATTGGCCGGCGCGGCGTTTGAAGCCATGGGCGTGTCGCTGGTCATTCATCCGAAAAATCCTTATGTCCCGACCAGCCATGCCAATGTGCGCTTTTTTATTGCCTATCCTGAAAATGCCGAGCCGGTTTGGTGGTTTGGCGGCGGCTTTGATTTGACGCCGTTTTATCCTTTTGAAGAAGATATCGTGCATTGGCACACAGTGGCTCGGGACGTATGCGCGCCATTTGGCGAATCGGTTTATCCTGAATTCAAACAATGGTGTGACGAATATTTCTATTTAAAACACCGTAATGAAACACGTGGCGTGGGCGGCCTGTTTTTTGACGATTTAAACCGCTGGGATTTCGATACCTGCTTAAATTTTATCAAGGCAGTCGGGGAAGGCTATATCGCAGCGTATCTGCCGATTGTGGCCAAACGCAAAAATACGCCTTACGGAGAACGTGAACGCGATTTCCAACTCTACCGTCGCGGACGCTATGTGGAATTTAACTTGGTTTGGGACAGAGGCACGCTGTTCGGCCTGCAAAGCGGCGGTCGTACGGAAAGCATTTTGATGTCCATGCCGCCTTTAGTACGCTTCGAGTATCAATATGCGCCGGAAGAAGGTTCTCCAGAAGCCGCACTAAATCAATTTTTAGTAGCGCGAGACTGGCTGAAAGAATTCGGAAAATAATATCCGTTTGCAATATAGGCCGTCTGAAAAGCTGTTTTTAATCATAAATACTGCTTTTTCAGACGGCCTTTGCTTCAATTGCTTTGAATTTGCATACCTTTGCCTATTGCGCTGTTTCATCTCTATAGAGTTTTTGAGACAATGCGCCCATATAAAAATCACCTCACAAACCACACTAAAAAGGAATAATCGGTGAAACGCATTTTCTTATTTATCGCAACCAATATCGCAGTTCTGGTTGTCATCCGTGTTATTTTGGCCATCTTGGGCATCAACAGTACCAACCAAGTCGGCAGCCTGTTGGCTTATTCCGCAGTCGTCGGCTTCAGCGGCTCGATTGTCTCCCTGCTGATGTCGAAAACCATCGCCAAACATTCGGTCGGCGCCGTCGTCATAGACCAGCCCCAAAGCGAAGAAGAAGCTTGGCTGTTGGCAACTGTTGAAGCGCAAGCCCGCCAATGGAATCTGAAAACGCCGGAAGTAGCGATTTACGACTCTCCCGAGCCTAACGCCTTTGCAACCGGCGCAACCAAAAACAGCTCGCTCGTCGCCGTCAGCACCGGCCTGCTCGACCACATGACCCGCGATGAAGTCGAAGCCGTTTTGGCGCATGAAATGGCGCACGTCGGCAACGGCGATATGGTAACGCTGACGCTGATTCAAGGTGTTGTGAATACTTTTGTCGTCTTCTTGGCGCGTATCGTTTCCAGCATGGTGGCGCGCAACAATGACGGCAGCACTTCGCAAGGTACATATTTCATGGTCAGCATGGTATTGCAGATCGTATTCGGCTTCCTCGCCAGCATCATCGTGATGTGGTTCAGCCGCCAACGCGAATACCGCGCCGATGCGGGCGCTGCAAAACTGGTGGGCGCGCCGAAAATGATTGCCGCCCTGCAACGCTTAAAAGGCAGCACCAGCGATCTGCCACAAACCATGACCGCAATGGGTATTGCCAGCGAAGCCAAAGATTCTTGGTTCAGCACCCATCCTTCTTTGGACAACCGCATCAACCGTTTGAAAAACCGCTAATCAAAAACATCAAGGCCGTCTGAAACGTCAATTTCAGACGGCCTTTTTTTATTTCTTCATCAAAGCCCGTTTGATGATAATCATCCAGTCTTTCTTATCCAACAGCGGGCGCTGGTTAAACACGTCATATTTGCAACCGTCCAACTTCTGCAAAATCAACTGGCCGCCGACAATAATCATGCGCAGCTCAAAACCGATTCGTCCTTTGAGGGTTTTGCCCAACGGCGAGCCTGCCTTCAGCATTTGAAAAGCACGTTGACACTCATGCGCCATCAGTCGTTGAAAAGCAAAGTCGGCTTTGCCGGCCGCAATCTGCTCTTCGCTGACTTTGAACTTCTGCAAATCTTCTTGAGGGATGTACACGCGACCTTTCTGCCAATCTACCGCCACGTCCTGCCAAAAATTAATCAGCTGCAAGGCAGTGCAAATACCATCGCTTTGCGCCATGCTCACTTCATCGGTTTGCCCGTACAAATGCAGCATAATGCGCCCCACCGGATTGGCGGACAAACGGCAATAGGCAATCAATTCGCCAAAGTTTTCATAACGGGTTTTGACCACATCCTGACTAAACGCCGCCAGCAAATCGTAAAACGGCTGCAACGGTAATTGAAACGGCTCAACCGCTTCGTTGTACAAACGCTGCATCAAAGCCGTTTGCGGTTTCCCGCCTTGTGCAATTCGGTCTAACTCTGCCTTCAGTTCGTCCAGTTGGCGCAGGCGTTCGGCTGCTTCGGCATTGCCTTCGTCGGCAATATCGTCCGCCGTCCGTGCAAAAGCGTAAACGGCGTGAACCGGCTTGCGCAAACGGCGTGGCAGCACAATGGAGCCGACAGGGAAGTTTTCGTAATGATTGACTGACATGGGAAATCCGAAAATTTAAAATAAAGTGTTTTTGCTGACAGGCCGTCTGAAATTCAGACGGCCTTACGTTTGGCCGCAAAGAAATCCTGCAATACGCTTTGGCATTCTTCTGCCAATATTCCGCCCAAAATTGCGGTATGCTTGTTCAGGCGTTTGTCGGCAAACAAATCGACCACGCTGCCTGCCGCGCCGGTTTTGGCTTCGGCCGCACCATAAATCACGCGCCCGACCCGCGCCTGTATCAAGGCAGAGGCGCACATGGAGCAAGGCTCTAATGTGATGTATACGTCGCAATCTTCCAAACGGTAGTTTTGCAAGGCTTTGCCTGCGGCGGCAAGTGCGTTGATTTCGGCATGGTGGCTGACATTGTGGTCGCCAATGCAGGTATTGTGTGCCGCTGCGATTACCTTGCCTTGATATACGATGACTGCGCCAACGGGCACTTCGCCCAATGCCGCCGATTGTCTGGCCTGTTCTATCGCCAGCCGCATAAAGGCTTCCATATCGCTTTGAGAAGGGAAAACGGCAACAGGCGGATGTTTTTTCAAAGCCTCGCCCAGCTCCGTCTTTCTCTCCTCGGAAATATGCTGGACATCCACACCCGAAACCAGCGCAGCCAGTTGCCACAAGGTGCTTTTGGTTACGGTCAAACCCGACGCTTTCAGCAATAGAAATGCGCGGACTGCGCCGATTTCCTGTAAATCTTCCAGTGTACGAATACCCAATTCTTTTAGTGTGGACAATGTTTTAGGGGCAAGTGGTGGCGTAGTCAGCATGGATTATTCCTGAAAATGCTGACGCGCCAAGGCCAAGGCCGTCTGAACATAATCGCTGTCTGCGTAAGGATCTAACGTATGCGCCAAAGGAATTTTCCGCAACCAGGTCAACTGGCGTTTGGCAAGCTGGCGCGTGGCGACAATGCCTTTTTCGACAAAGGTGTCATAATTGGTTTCGCCTTCGAGATAATCCCAAGCCTGACGGTAGCCCACGCAGCGCATAGACGGCATATCGGCATGTAGTTGCGGATAATCGCGGCGTAAGCCGTGCATTTCATCTAGGAAACCGTGTTCCAGCATATTTAAAAAGCGTTTTTCGATTTGGCGGTGTAACAAATGACGGTCTTCGGGGATAAGGGCAACCGTGCATAAATCCAATAAAGGCGCAGCCTGCTTCTGCTCTGTGAAATGTTCGTTCAAAGGCTTGCCGGTCAGAAGATAGACTTCCAAAGCGCGTTCAATACGCTGGCTGTCATTGGCTTTCAGACGGCCTGCCGTCATCGGGTCAACTTCCTGCAAACGGCGATACAGGCCTGCCAGACCGCGTTCGTTCTTTTCCGCCTGAAGTTGTGCGCGCACCGCCGCATCCGCACTGGGCAAATCGTTCAAACCTTCCGTCAGCGCGTGGAAATACATCATCGTGCCGCCGACAATCAAAGGATAGCGACCGCGCGCATGTATTTCGTTCACCAAGCGCACGCAGTCGCCGACAAAATCCGCCGCGCTGTAACTTTCCAGCGGCGAGATAATATCAATCAAATGATGCGGTACGGCAGCAAGCTCTTCGGCAGTCGGCTTGGCTGTACCGATGTCCATGCCGCGATACACCAGCGCGGAATCCAAACTGATGATTTCCACCGACAACGATTGGGCAATATTTAAGGCCAGTGCGGTTTTACCGCCGGCGGTCGGGCCGAGTACGGCGAAAGCTTTGGGCGCGTTCATAAGAAAACGGAAAAATTAAAAATGCGATTATAGCAAACCCGGGCAAGCCATATTTCAGGCCGTCTGAAACATTTGCTCTACATTATCAAAAGCGTTACACTTGCTGCGCCGTTTCAGACGGCCTTTTATATTGATTTCAAACCTGCTGCTGCCGTCATTGCGCCGGCAAGTCAAGCCGTCAGCGACACTGCGTCGCTGTAAACACGAAAGAACACACTATGACCGTATCTCCCGTAGCCTTGCGCCGTCAAACCGAGCGCAAGCCGCATCCGACTGCGCGTTATTGGAAAAAATGCGATGTCGAGGCTTTGTTTGGATTGCCTTTCCTCGACCTCGTTTTCCAAGCCGCCGAAATCCACCGCCAAAACTTCAACCCGTGCGAAATCCAACTTTCCACCCTGCTCTCCATCAAAACCGGCGGCTGCCCCGAAGACTGCGCCTACTGCCCGCAATCGGCACACCACAACACCAATCTAGGTAAAGAGCAGATGATGGATGTGGACGAAATCGTCGAAAAAGCCAAAATTGCCCAATCGCGCGGCGCCAGCCGTTTCTGCATGGGCGCGGCATGGCGTGGCCCCAAACCCAAAGACGTGGCTGTCGTTTCCGAAATCATCAGCGCGGTAAAAAGCTTGGGCATGGAAGTGTGCGGCACCTTCGGCATGCTCGAAGACGGCATGGCTGAAGACTTCAAAAAAGCCGGCCTGGACTACTACAACCACAACCTCGACACCGACCCCGAACGCTACAACGACATCATTCACACGCGAAAACACGAAGACCGCATGGATACTTTGGGCAAAGTCCGCAATGCCGGTTTGAAAGTCTGCTGCGGCGGCATCGTCGGCATGAACGAAACCCGCGCCGAACGCGCAGGCCTGATTGCCAGCCTTGCCA
>NZ_JBQCXF010000185.1:0-5551 GCF_051956635.1 Neisseria sp. P0022.S010
CTGGTATGAACCAAATCGACGCACTGAAACTCTTCCAAGAAGACCCAGATACCGACGCCATCATCATGATCGGTGAAATCGGCGGTACTGCGGAAGAAGAAGCAGCCGAATACATCCAATCCAACGTAACCAAACCTGTTGTAGGTTACATTGCTGGTGTTACCGCTCCTAAAGGCAAACGTATGGGCCACGCCGGTGCGATTATTTCCGGTGGTAAAGGTACTGCCGAAGAAAAATTCGCCGCTTTTGAAAAAGCCGGTATCGCTTACACCCGCAGCCCTGCCGAGCTGGGCACTACCATGCTGGAAGTGTTGAAAGCAAAAGGTTTGGCATAAGACTTGGGTCTTTAAGCTGAATTGAAAAGGCCGTCTGAAGTTTTCAGACGGCCTTTTTTAAATTCTATTGGGTTGTTTTCAGAATAAGCACTTAATTTAATTTAAATTAACGTTTATTTGGAAATAAATGGTTATAATACTATTAACAGATGAACAATCTGTGACCATATCAATCTATAGGAGAGTAGTATGAAAAAACATAATTTTGAAAAACGTCGTGATGCTTTGTTGGAAGATATCCGAGAAGTAATGGATGATGTGGATGAACTGTACCGCAATGGTGTTGAAGCCGGTTCGGAAGAGGGTAGTAAAATTCGCGCTAAATTGGAAGCAAAATTGGCAGAAGCCAAAGAGCGTTTTAGCAGCTTCGAAGAAGAAATTAGCGAACGATTTAAAGATGGTAAAGAGCTTTTTTCCGAATTAGAGTCAGATGCTGGTGCACGCTTGAAACGCGGTGCTAAACAAGCTGATGAAGTGGTGCATGAAAAACCATATTATGCAATGGGTTTTGCCGCATTGGCCGGTTTGGTTGTCGGTGTGTTGTTGAACCGCCGTTAATGCGAATATGTTAAGGCCGTCTGAACAGGTGTGTACATGAAATCATGGATTTCATTGCGCTGTGCAGACGGCCTTAGCCTTATGTTTTCCTGAAAAAAAGGATAGTTAAGATGGGAATTCGCCAGCGTTTTGAACATGGCAAGGCTTTGTTGAATCAGGGCGCGGATTTGCTGCTGCTGCGTTTGCAGGTATTGAGCTTGGATTTGACGCGTCAGGCGGAGAATGTGTTCCGGTTGGCGATTTGGCTGGTATTGTCCGGCGCGCTGTTGATGGTGGGCTTGGTCGGTTTGCTGTTCGGTTTGAACCGCGTGCTGACGGATGTTGCGGCTTTGTGGGTGTTTTTCGGCATTTTCTTTGTGAGCCTGCTGATTATTGCCGTATTGTTCCGCAAAGTATCGGCGGACTATCGGGAGCAGGGCAGTCGCGTGGCTGAGACCTTGCAGGATATTCGATCGGACATTGCGTATTTGCGCGGTGAGATAGACAAGGATGCGGACGATGAAGCAACAGGAGTATGAGGAAGCGCGCGAGCTGCTGCTTTTGGAAGCCAAGCTGGTGCGGCTGAGGATTGAAGCGGAAAATTTGAAACTGCGTAAAGCGGAAGAAAGTAATGCTCGGCAGACTAATCGTTTGGTGATGTTGGCCGATGTGGCGTATCAGTTGAGCCAAACGCGTTTGCTGTCTCAACGTGCTTTGTTTTCTACATCGCGTCGTCGGCATTGGATTTGGCTGGTATTGGCAATCATACTGCGCTTGTCGAGATAATCGAGGGCAGAGGTTTGGTCAAAATGATATTTGCGGCGCGTTGTTGGCTCGTGTGAGCCGCTTGTTGCGGACGCTGCGTCATTGTGTTGTCGAAACTGAAACTTTATCTATGTTGAGTATTTTTTACAAAAGACACCGGCCGTCTGAACATTTCAGACGGCCTCAATGTTTGGAGTTTCAGATATAATGGCGGCAATTTTGAAATTATTAAATGAAGGATAAGTGATGAACCGTTTGTATCCCCACCCGATTATCGCCCGTGAGGGCTGGCCGATTATCGGCGGCAGTTTGGCTTTGAGCCTGCTGGTGTCGATGTGCGGTGGCTGGTGGTCTTTGCCGTTTTGGGTGTTTACCGTGTTTGCATTGCAGTTTTTCCGTGACCCTGCGCGTGAGATTCCGCTAAATCCTGAAGCGGTGTTGAGCCCGGTTGACGGTCGTATCGTGGTGGTTGAGCGCGCACGCGATCCGTATCGTGATGTCGATGCTTTGAAAATCAGTATTTTTATGAACGTGTTCAACGTGCATTCGCAAAAATCACCTGCTGATTGTACGGTAACGAAAGTGGTCTATAACAAAGGCAAATTCGTGAATGCGGATTTGGACAAAGCCAGTACGGAAAACGAACGTAATGCGGTGTTGGCGACTACGGCTTCTGGTCGTGAAATTACTTTTGTTCAAGTGGCCGGTTTGGTGGCGCGCCGTATTTTGTGTTACACCCAAGCAGGTGCGAAACTGTCTCGTGGCGAACGCTATGGCTTTATCCGCTTTGGTTCGCGCGTAGATATGTATCTGCCTGTCGATGCTCAGGCGCAAGTGGCGATTGGCGATAAAGTTACCGGCGTCAGCACTGTATTGGCGCGTTTGCCGCTGACTGCGCCGCAAACTGAATCTGAGCCTAAAGCCGCAGCTCCACAAGCCGCGCCAGTTTCACAAGCGACTCCGGTTGAAACAGTGGCAAGCCAATCTACCGAACAGCAGCAAATCGAAGCAGCGGCGGCTAAAATTCAAGCGGCTGTGCGTGATGTGTTGAAAGATTAATTGCCGGTTTTAAAATTGGTTTAAAGTAAGAAAAAGGTTTTCAGACGGCCGTCTGAAAACCTTTTTTGTTTGCCTGTCCGATTTTAAAACTTCACGTTCACGCCGCCGGTAAAGCTGCGGCCCATTTGCGGCGTATCAGAGAGGAAGCTGCTATGGGCGTAAACGGATTGGTTGAGCAGATTGTCGGCTTTGACATACCAATTCCACTCGCCATAGCGCGTATTGCGGCGGTAATTTGCGCCGAGGTTGAGCATATGGTGTCCGGGCGTGCGCGTTTCGTAGCGGGCGAGTTTGTTTTGGGCAAACACGCGGTAGTAGTCCAAATTGGCATCGATGCGGTCGGTCAGCGCTGCATTCAGGTGGAAGCCGAGTCGTGCGGCGGGAACGCGCGGGGCGTTTTGGTCGGCTTGGGCAATGAGTGGGCGGTTACCGTAGGCGTCTTCCCTACCGGGCAGCGACGGGAGGTTTTTCAGACGACCTCTGACGTAGTCGCCGGAAAGTCCGATGCGGTAGCGCGGCGTGGGTTTGAAGTAGATTTCGCCTTCCGCGCCGTAGAAGTCGGCGCCGGATTGGTTGTAGCGCACGAGCTTCATTTCACTGTCGTCTTCGATGGATTTGGGACCGCGTCCGTCGTTGAGGGTTTGCGCGTAGATGTAGTTGCCGAAGCGGTTGCGGTAGAGTGCCAGATTGTATTGCCAGCGGTCGCCTTCATAGCCCAGCGCGAGTTCGATGTTGTTGGAACGCTCTTTGTTCAGGTGTTTGTTGCCGACTTCAAAGGTGTTGGTGGCGACGTGTTTGCCGTGTGCGTACAGCTCTTGCGTTGACGGCAGGCGTTCCTGATGGGAGGCGGTCAGGCTGAGTTTGTGTTTGGGCGAGAAATACCAGTTGCCGGAAAGCGCGAACGAGCGGGCGGTTTGGCGGTGCGCGCCGAGGTCGGGCAGGGGTTGGTTGTAGTAGTTTTCCCGATCAATCAAGGCTTTGTCGTACTGGATGGAGGCTTTTTGTTTTTCCACGCGTACGCCGCCTTCAAGCGTGAAGTTGTCCCAGTTTGCCTGTTCTACACCGAAAAAGCTGTAATGGCGCACATTGTTGTCAATTAACATCGGTTGTTGGACGGTTTCGGGAATGGCGGAAAGCGCGCTGGATTTTTGTCCCAAATATTGCACGCCCCAGCTGCCTTTCAGACGGCCTATGGGTTGGTGGCGCAACTCGATACGGGCGTTGTGTGTTTTGTTGTTGAAGAAGTTTTCTACTGCGTCGCCTGCTTTCTCGTCGTGGCGGTAGTCATTGCGGTTCAGGTGTACGCGCAGGGCTTCAAAACCGGGGAATGGCTGCTTCCATTCGGCGCGGAGTTCATAGCGTTTGTTGCGCAGGTCTATCCAAGGTTTGCCGTTGTGGGCATGGGCGTGTGCATCATCGTCGTCGTGAAAGCCGCAGCTCAAGCCCGGATTGTCGTAATCGACGTCTTCTTCGGTCAACAGGTGTGGATAAAGCTGCAAATAGCGTTTGTTAATCAAACTCTTTTGCCAGATGATGTCGGCGTGGCAGTCGTCGTAGAGATGGCTGTGGGCAGGCAGGCCGTAGCGGTCGCGACGGTCGCTGTACGCCACGCCGAGGAAACCCTTATCACCAACCCAAGACAGGCCGATGCTGCCTGTTTTTGAATCAGCATGGCTGTCGGGCAGTCGTTTCAGACGACCTTCTTCTTTTTGATAGCGCGGTACGGCGTAATCGCCCGATTTGCGGTACAAGCCTTCGGTATGCAGCACGAAGTTGTTGCCTAAGCCGATATTGATGCCTGCGGATGTCAGTTTTTCCAAATTGCCACTGCTCAAACGCAATCCGGCTTCGCCCGATACGCCGTTTTCAGGCATTTTTTCGGGGATTTTGCCATCGGCAACATCGACCAAACCGGCCACATTGCCCGAGCTGTACAAGAGCGTAACCGGGCCGCGCAGGATTTCAACCTGTTGCGACAAGGCGCTGTCCACCATCAAGGCATGGTCGGGCGAGAAGTCCGCCATGTCGCCCGTTTCGCCATGATGGTTTAACACTTTAATCCGTCTGCCTGTTTGACCGCGAATAACGGGAGCGGACGCGCCGCCGCCGTATTGCGAGGCATGAATGCCCGGTACGCCGTCTAAAGCATCGCCTAAGTTGACGGCTTTTTGGCGCAAGGTATCGCCGGAGATGATTTTGTCGGAGGCGGTCGAAGTGTGCAAAAGCCCCGATGTGGCGCGCGGACGGCTTTTGCCGACGACGGTAACCTCGTCCAAGTCAACCGACTGCTCAGTTTCATGCGCTTGGGAGAGAATAGGGGTGCTGATTAAAAGAATAGATAAAACAATGGGCTTGAGTGTGGTTTGTGTCATTTTAGTTTTTCATCATATTTCGAAAGGCTGTTATTATATAACATTTCAGCATTAATATAACAAGAATTTAAGAAGCAAATCGCATTTGATGCTGCAAAACAGCCAAGCCAAAGCCCATACAAACAGAGTAAAACCAAAGACAATAAAGGGACAGTGTAAAACAGCGACCGTAACAATAATCCGTTTCCGGTCAAATGTAGTAAATTTAGATAATGGTTTAAAATATCAATCAAATATTAAACATACCAGGAAAGGAATTGGTGCTCGCCCGGGAATTGTCGCAAGTATTGAACCTAGGAATTCCTTGGATTTATTCAAAAAATCCGTACCCACATCAAATCTTAAAAGTGATTTACGTTTTTATTTTGATGGTGAAGTGGTTCATCAATTTGCACTCAGTAATGGTGTGTATCACTGGGCAGGAATAAAAGGAAAACAACAGGCTAATCAGATACCCATGGACATTAAACATCACTTTAATAT
>NZ_JBQCXF010000186.1:0-5533 GCF_051956635.1 Neisseria sp. P0022.S010
CTCTTAATTGCGTTGAAAACTCTGTTAAGGTTATTTAAAATCTCGAATAATTTTTATTTTGATTTTAAACAAACAAAACCAAGAGAAACAATGCAATGAAAACATTCACACTCGCTATTTTGCCTTTGGCGTTAATTAGTGCATTCTCACACGCAGCTGAAGAGAAAGCTGTTGAACAGGCTGAAGTCGATACCGTTTACGTTACTGCCGAGAAGCAGTTGCAACAGTCGCTCGGCGTATCGCGTATTTCTAAAGACGACATCGACAAACGCCCTGTAGCCAATGATATTTCCGAATTTGTCCGTACCATGCCGGGTGTCAACCTGACCGGCAATACGGCAACAGGTCAGCGTGGCAACAAACGCCAAATCGACTTGCGCGGTATGGGCCCTGAAAACACTTTGATTTTGATTGACGGCAAGCCGGTTAATTCACGCCAGTCCGAGCGTATCAGTATGCGCGGTGAACGCAATACGCGTGGCGACAGCAACTGGGTGCCGGTTGAAGAAATCGAATCCATTACCGTCTTGCGCGGTCCGGCGGCAACCCGTTACGGCTCCGGCGCGATGGGCGGCGTGGTCAATATTGTTACCAAAAAAGTGTCTAAAGAATTTAAAGGCCAAGTCAATCTTTACGCCAATCAGCCGCAAGACAGCAAAGAGGGCGCAACCCGCCGTATCGGCTTTAATTTGAGCGGCCCTATTATCCAAGATACTTTGGGCTTCCGCATTTACGGCAATTTCAACAAAACCGATGCTGACTCCACTGACATCAACCGCGATTCCATCACCACCGTTACCACGCAAAACGGCCCGATACGGGAACGCGGACGTGTCGTTGTTCCTGCCGGACAAACACGCACCGTTAACAACACCACCTATGGAGCGGCAGGGGTGGAAGGCGTGAAGAACAAAGACATAGCCGGCCGCCTACAATGGAAAATCAGTCCGTCACAAACCCTGATTTTAGACAGTAGCTACAGCCGTCAGGGCAATATCTACAACGGCGATTCGCAAAACTCTAATGCCACCAATACACGGACCGTCATCACCGATACTGCCACAGGCGCGGTGATTTCCGACACCGAATCGACCCTGCGAGAAATCTACCAGAGCGGCATTAAGGAAACTGCTCGCTTATACCGTTCCGCTTATTCTTTAACGCATGATGGCGCATGGGAATGGGGCGATACCAAAAACGTGATCAGTTATGAGCGTACAGTCAACAGCCACTTACCTGAAGGTTTGGCAGGTGGTCCGGAAGGCAGCTATACAGGCTTAGATTTTGTTCAAAGCCGTCTGAAAAACCTGCGTTTCAGCAGCGAAGCCAATATTCCGTTCAAACTTGGTGTCGATAATGTGTTGACGGTCGGTGCGGAATTTACTGACAGTAAGTTGGATGATCCTGCTTCTAATACTCAGGGATTTAAAGACCAAGGCCAAACCGATGCGTTTAACGGTATCTCCGCAATGCGCGGCGGCAAGGCTTCGCAACGCAATTGGGCGGCCTACGTTGAAGACAATATTTCGTTGACCGACAAAACCCATCTGATTCCGGCCATCCGCTTCGACCACAACAGCGACAGTGGCAGCAACTGGAGTCCTGCTTTGAACTTCTCGCATCAAATCGGCGAAAACTGGTTGGTTAAAGGCGGTGTTGCCCGTGCGTACAAAGCACCAAACCTGTATCAAACCAATCCTGACTTTATTCTGTACACACGCGGTCAGGGCTGTCCGCTCAATGCGCCGAACAGCGTGCGTTGCTACTATATGGGCAACAGTAATTTGAAACCTGAAACCAGTATCAATAAAGAGATTGGCCTTGAGTTCACCAAAAACGGCTGGCAGGCTTCAGCGACTTATTTCCATAATGCGTACCGCAATAAAATCGTAATTGGCGACCAACTTATTGCCACCAGCAATATCGGCAACTGGCTCTTGCAATGGGAAAATACGCCGAAAGCGACTATTTCGGGTATCGAAGGCAACTTGGTGATTCCGTTGCATGACACACTCAAGTGGAGCAACAATTTCACTTACATGCACAAATCCGAAGATTATCAAGGCAATCCATTGTCTTTGGTGCCGAAACACACCATCAACAGCACATTGTCTTGGACGCCGAACGAACGCTTCGATGCTAACTTGACCTTTACCCACTACGGCCGTACTAAACCGCGCGGCGTAGCGATTAATAGGCTGGAACGAGACGGTAATCCAGGTGCAGGTATTACTCCTTTAACTTCCGAACATAACCAAACCCAAGTCGGCTCTTACGGCATTTGGGGCATCAACGCAGGCTACAACTGGAACAAACGCGTGGCCGTCCGTGGCGGTATCAGCAATCTGTTTGACAAAAAACTGTACCGCACAACTGCCGGCGCACAAACTTACAACGAGCATGGTCGTGCCTTCTACGGCAGTTTGAAAGTATCGTTTTAAGTAGAAGCGTATTAAATCAGGCCGTCTGAAACGGTGTGAAATGAAATCTAAGATTTCTGACACATGGTTTCAGACGGCCTTTTCGATTTTAAATTTAGAAGTATTTGTTGTTACGGAATTTGCTTCACTTTTTTAAAAAGTAAAAAGGGCGACACTCGCCGCCCTGAGAATACAAACTGCTTATTCGACCCAAGTCACCATTTCTTCAATCGGTTTGCGTGATTTTTTGGTGATTTCTTTGGCACGATAGCCGAATGTTGCCGCTACGGATACGCCCCATTCATTGGCATCAAACAGGCCTTCTGCCACCAATACTTCGTTCATTTTGTCGTAGTTGAAGCCTTCGATTGGGCAGGAATCGATGCCGATGGCGGCTGCACCTGTGAGCATGTTGGCCAAAGCGATATAGGTCTGCTTGCCGCTCCAGTCGAAGAGTGCGCGTTGGTCGTCGGCAATTTTAATATCGGTTTCTTGGAAGCTTTTGTATCTTGCCAACGCTTTTTCCAGCTGCTCTCCTTGCAGACCCCTGCGTTCGGCAGCACTGTGGAAGAACGGGGTATCGTAACGGGCATTTTTCTTGGCAAGGATAATCACCAGATGGCTGCAGTCGTCCAGTTGGAATTGCATCCCCCAGCTGAAAGGCTTGATTTTCTCACGCAGCGCTTTGTTTTGAATCACCAAGAATTTCCATGGCTCGGAGCCGACAGAGCTGGGCGAGAGGCGGGCAAATTCTAAAATTGCTGCAAAATCTTCTTGGCTGATTTTTTTGTTGGGATCGTAATAACGGGTGGCGCGGCGATTTTCGAATACTTGCAGCATTTGTTCGCGTGTAATTTGATTCATCTGGCTTTCCTAATAAATGAAGATGTTAGTCCAATATCCGGTTCCTTTTGAGTTATCATTACCGGCATAACCTTAAGGAGGAAACAGGCTGGGACAACACCATGTTAAATCAAACCTGACGGTCAGGCTATCTTTAAATTCTGAATTTCGCAAAAAAAATTCGATAAATATCAATATCAATACGAAAAGGCCGTCTGAAACTTTAAACGTTAAAGTTTCAGACGGCCTTTGATTTCAAATCCTGATTACAGATGAGGATTCATCAGGTTTTCTGGAGAGAGGATGCGGTTGAGTTCTTCTTCGCTCAACAGACCGCGCTCCAGTACGACTTCGCGCACGCCTTTGCCGGTTTGGGCGCAGATTTTGCCGACCAAGTCGCCATTGCGGTGGCCGATGTATGGGTTCAGATAAGTGACCAAACCGATGGAGTTGAAGACGTAGTGTTCGCAGATTTCGCGGTTGACCGTAATGCCTTTGACGCATTTGTCGGACAGGTTGACCGCGGCGTTGCCCAAGAGGGAAATGGTTTCAAACATACATTGGGCGATTACCGGCTCCATAACGTTCAGCTGCAACTGACCTGCTTCGGCTGCGAAAGTGATGGTGGTGTCGTTGCCGATAACTTTGAAGCAGACTTGGTTGACGACTTCAGGAATCACGGGATTGACTTTGGCGGGCATGATGGAAGAACCGGCCTGCAATTCAGGCAGGTTGATTTCTTTCAAACCGGCGCGCGGACCGGAAGAAAGCAGGCGCAAGTCGTTACAGATTTTGGACAGTTTGACGGCTGTGCGTTTCAATGCACCGTGTACCATCACATATGCGCCGCAGTCGGAGGTTGCTTCGATCAGGTTTTCAGTCAGTTTGCAAGGCAGGCCGCTGACTTCGGAAAGTTTCTCAACAACCAAAGCCGCATAGCCTTTAGGTGTATTCACGCCCGTACCGATGGCGGTGGCGCCGAGGTTGACTTCAAGCAGCAGGGAGCGGGTACGGTCGAGGTTGAGGATTTCTTCTTCCAACAACACTTGGAAAGATTGGAATTCTTGACCGGCAGTCATTGGTACGGCATCTTGAAGCTGGGTGCGGCCCATTTTCAAAACGTCTTTAAATTCTTCGGCTTTGGCGGCAAAGGCGTTTTTTAGGATGGCCAGTTTGTCGAGCAATTCGCCGATGCTGTAATACACGGCGAGGCGGAAGCCGGTAGGGTAGGCGTCGTTGGTGGATTGGCTGGCGTTGACATGGTCCATCGGATTGACGATGTCGTAGTGGCCTTTTTCGTGACCCAAGACTTCCAATGCGAGGTTGGCAATGACTTCGTTGGTATTCATATTGACCGAAGTACCGGCGCCGCCTTGATAAACGTCGGACGGGAATTGGTCGAGGCAACGGCCTTTGACCAATACTTCATCACAGGCTTTTTCGATGGCGGCCGCGATTTCCGGCTTGATGGCACCCAATGCGCCGTTGGCTTGCGCAGTGGCTTTTTTAACCATGACCATGCTGCGGACAAATTGCGGTACGTCGGAAATTTTTTGTGTGGAAATTTTAAAGTTTTCAATGGCGCGCAAAGTATGGATGCCCCAATATACTTCAGCAGGGATCTCGCGGTCGCCCAGTAAATCATGTTCGATTCGTACAGTCATTTCTCTTACCTTCTCGTATAGTTGTGTTGGTGTGCATTATGCGTTTGGAACATTAGCCCAGTTCGGCAAGATTGTCCAGTCTATAAGGCTTAATCGTCAGGATGAAAGCGCGCCGCTTCGCGTTCCTTGGCAACCGTATCTTTGTCTTTCAGCTTCGCGCCCAGACCCAACATTTTTTCGTATTCGGATTGCGGCGTGCCGTCTTCCTGCATACCGAACGCGCTGGCATTGACCCAGAGGGCGAGTAGGGAAACGATAATGGCGAAAAAGCCGACGATATACCAAAACATTTTTTTCTTCCTTGTGTGTCTGCGGGTGCAGATTGTTGTGGTTTGTAAAGATGTGAATGTAGCACAAACGCGGTTGGGTTTAAATTCTTCTCCCGCATCCTTTCATTGATTTACCTGTAAGTGTTTAGAAAGGAAAAGGCCGTCTGAAAAGTCTTACTTTTCAGACGGCCTCGGAGGCTTTGTCGGGAAGATTAGCCGCCGCATGCGCCGCAGCAACCGCCTTCGCTGTGACCGCCGCGTTTTTCTTCATTGTTGATAACGGGCAGCTCGGTTTCTTCGGTTTGCTCTTTTTTATCTTCAGGCAAATCGTTTACTT
>NZ_JBQCXF010000187.1:0-5516 GCF_051956635.1 Neisseria sp. P0022.S010
CACTACAAACGTACCTTACCGCACCCATAAAATCCATCCTTTTTTGTTGCAAAATCGCACTCTAAATTAAATATATTTTTAAATTCAAAATGTTATAAATCTATCTTTTTCACAACCCAAATCTTTACTTAGTCAAAATCAATACCTTTGATAGCTTCTTTTAAAGAAACCACACGCTTCTAGCGCATATCCGACCATAAAATGCGCTGCAAATATATGATATAGTGAAATATTCTGCGTATTGACTATTTCCAGCATGAACAACACCCTAATTCTGACCGGCGTGGCCGCATTTTTTATCGGCGCGCTGTTTGCTTGGCTGATAACACGCTACCAAGCCCAAAGCCGACACTTTATTGTTTTGCAAGAATTGGCCGAAAGCCGCCGCCTACATGAGTTTGCCGAACAGGTGCAGGCTCAAACTGCGGCGGATTTGGCGCAAAGCCGCCATACCGTGCAGGAATTGCAAGACGAATTGCAGGAGACGGGCAACCGCTTTGCCGCAGCCGAAAAACAGATTGCCTATCTGCAAGATTGCGAGGCCGAAGCCGAAGCTTTAAAACACGAATGTGCAAAATGGCAGCAAAGCGCGCAAAACCTGCAAATCAACAATGAGCGATTAAACACGCAGCTGGTTCAAGAACAGGCCTTGAGTGTGGATAAAAATACGCTTTTGCAACAACAAGAAACGGAAAAAGGCCGTCTGAAACAAGACTACGACACGCTGTTGGAGCAAAACCATGCGCTGCAAGTCCAAAACGAACGCCTCTCCACACAACTAACGCAAGAAAAAGCCAATATCGACGACAAAAACAGCCTTTTACAGCAACAGGAAGCCGAAAAAGGCCGTCTGAAACAAGAATACGACACGCTGTTAGAGCAAAATCACGCGCTTCAAGTCCAAAACGAGCGCCTCAACACCCAATCGGAAAAAGACCGTCAGGCTGCCGAAGAAAAACTGGCCCTGCTGGCAGATGCGCGTAAAAACCTGAGCGACCAGTTCCAAAACCTCGCCAACACAATTTTGGAAGAGAAAAGCCGCCGCTTTACCGAACAAAACCACGACCATCTCCAGCAACTGCTCAATCCGCTCAACGAACGCATACACGGCTTCAGCGAGCTGGTTCAGCAGACTTATGAAAAAGAAGCCAAAGAACGCCTGACCATCGAAAACGAGCTCAAACGCCTGCAAACGCTCAACACCCAGCTCCACCACGATGCCAAAGCGCTGACCACCGCGCTGACCGGCACGCAAAACAAAACCCAAGGCAACTGGGGCGAGATGATTTTGGAAAGCGTATTGGAAAATTCCGGCCTGCAAAAAGGCCGCGAATACATCGTCCAAGCTTCCAGCGTCCGCCACGAAGCAGACGGCACCCAACGCCGCCTCCAGCCCGACGTCCTCATCAATCTGCCCGACAACAAACAAATCGTCATCGACTCCAAAGTATCGCTGACCGCCTACGTCCGCTATACGCAAAGCACCGGCGCAGAAGCAGAACGCGAGCTTGCCAACCACGTCGCCAGTATCCGCGCCCACATCAAAAGCTTGGCCGCGAAGGATTACACCGACCTTGAGGGCGTCAAAACGCTGGACTTCGTCTTTATGTTCGTCCCTGTCGAACCGGCCTACCTCCTCGCCCTGCAACACGATCCGAACCTCTTCCAAGAGTGTTTCGACAAACGCATCATGCTGACCGGCCCCAGCACCCTGCTCGCCACCCTGCGCACCGTTGCCAACATCTGGCGCAACGAGCAGCAAAACCAAAACGCGCTGGCGATTGCCGAGGCAGGCAGCAAACTCTATGACAAATTTGTCGGCTTTGTCGAAAGCATGGACGGCATCAATAAAGCGCTCGGTCAGGCACAATCCCAGTTTCAGACGGCCTATGGCCGCTTGGTTTCCGGCAGGGGCAACCTCATTAGCAGCACCGAAAAACTGCGCAAATTGGGCATCAAAGCCGGTAAACAGCTGCAACGCGATTTATTAGAAAAAGCCATGTCGGAAAACGAAGACCACGCTGCCTTACCGACCGCACAAGACCAAGAAAATGACTGATAAAACTTAAGACATTGCAAATAAAGGGAATTTAACAATGAGCAACATCACCATCGTCCTTGCCGCCGATACCGGCTATGCCGAGCAGGTTCATACACTGATGAAGTCCGTCTGTACCCACAACACAAATGTCGATTTCTACCTCATGCACAATACCTTCAGGCGGGAATGGATCGACTATACCAACCAAAAGCTCGCAGCCAGCGGCAGCCGTCTGAATGATGTCAAAATCGAGATGGACTTCAGCCAATATCGCCGCTTGTCCCATATTTCGGATGCTGCATTTTTCCGCCTGATGATGCAGCACCTGCCTGTCGACCGCGCCCTGTATCTCGACAGCGATATGGTGGTGACCCAATCCCTGCATGATTTGTTCAACCTCGATATGCGCGGTTATCCCGTTGCGGCGGTACAAGATTCCGTTTTGGCGCGCATCGAGTGGAAACACCCTATCGACCTGCACACCACACCCTATTTCAATTCAGGCATGTTGCTGGCCGACTTGGTGCAATGGCGGGAACACAATATCGCGGAGTAACTACTAAAAACCGCCGCCTGTCTCAACGAAGCCGTACCCTATGGCGACCAATGTTTCTTAAATACCGTCTTCCGAAACAGCTGGCTGGAATTGAACGAGTCTTGGAACTTCCAAACCGGCGCAGTCGAATATTTCCAAAAACTAAACCTCGGCGAAGTATTCCCCAAACCCGACACTGTTCCACCCGTTATCCACTACACCACACGCGCCAAACCGTGGTTGTGCGATTACAGCGAGATTCCTTTTATCGAAGTCTATTGGCAATACTATTGCGCCGACTGGCCGAAAGCGTAATTTCAGGCAAGGATTTCCGTTCCCTTCAATTATCTTTAAACAACCCATCATCAAAAACAAAAGGCCGTCTGAAATTGTTTCAGACGGCCTTTAAGCCATAAAAAAACAGGCAGAACATTCTGCCTGTTTTGTATTCAAACCCGACCGTAAAGCAGGCTTTGCCCCCCACCCTCAGTCGGCGTTCGTTATCCGATTAGATACCGCGCAACAATTCGTTCACGCTGGTTTTCGCACGGGTTTGCGCGTCCACGCGTTTGACGATAACCGCGCAGTAGAGGCTGTGGCTGCCGTCTTTGGAAGGCATACTGCCGGATACGACAACCGAACCAGCCGGTACGCGGCCTTGATAGATTTCGCCGGTAGTACGGTCAAAGATTTTGGTGGATTGACCGATGAACACACCCATAGAAATCACACTACCTTCTTCGACAATCACGCCCTCAACGATTTCAGAACGCGCACCAATGAAGCAGTTGTCTTCAATAATGGTCGGGCTGGCTTGCAGAGGCTCGAGTACGCCGCCGATGCCGACGCCGCCGCTCAAGTGCACGTTTTTACCGATTTGCGCGCAAGAGCCGACAGTCGCCCAAGTATCGACCATCGCACCTTCGTCAACGTATGCGCCGATATTGACATAAGAAGGCATCAACACAACATTTTTCGCCACAAAACTGCCGCGGCGGGCAACGGCACCCGGAACTGCGCGGAAACCTGCGCTGCGGAATTCGTCTTCAGACCAATCGGCAAATTTAGTCGGCACTTTGTCGAAGTATTTGTTCACACCGTCGTTGAGGATTTCATTGTCCTGAATGCGGAAAGACAGCAATACGGCTTTTTTCGCCCATTCGTTGACTTTCCATTCGCCCACACCCAAACGCTCGGCAACGCGCAGTTTGCCGGAGTCGAGTTGGCGGATGGTTTCCAAAACCGCTTCACGCACTTCGGGGGTAACGGTATTCGGATTGATTTCGGCACGGTTTTCAAAAGCCGTTTCAATGATGTTTTGCAAAGACATGTTGATTCCTTCAAGAGATCAGGGCCGTCTGAAACCTATTCAGGCCACCCTATTACAAATATTTAACTCGTTATTTTGCCATGTAAAAGCGATTTCGTCAGCTATTAACATGATTAGCGCCGAGCGTTACACGACGGGATTTTGGTTAAGCCAAGATTTTCAGACGGCCTGTTCAAGAGAGTTGAATCGTATTTATTTTCCAACCGGTTTCCCAATCACAATATGCAGACCGTCGATTCTGACGACACCCCGTGTCTATAAATCAATCTTCGCCGCCAATCTTTTGCAGAAGATTTTCAGCCACCACGCGGCATTCGATATTCCGCTTTAACGGTTTCGCGTTCAAATCCTGCAAGGCCGTCTGAAAGTCGGCAAAATCCATCAACTGCGAACCGAAACGGCGCATATGTTCGGTATCCTGCTGACAGTCTATCAGTGCAACGCCCAAATCCGCCAGAAACGGGACGGCGCGGGCAAACGCAATCTTTGACGCATCGGGACGCAAGGCAAACATCGACTCGCCATAAAACACGCAGCCGATTTGCACGCCGTAAAACCCGCCTGCCAACTGCATTTCGCCTTGTTCATCCGGCAGCCAACATTCAAACGAATGCGCATGCCCCTGATGATGCAGCTTCAAATAGGCCGTCTGAAACGCAGGTTCTATCCACGTTCCGTCCTGTTCCGGACGCGGCACATTGGCGCAATGGGCAATCACTTTTTCAAAACAGCGGTTGACCGTTACCCGATACGGCTTGTGGCGCAAAGTTTTGGCGAGCGATCGGCCGATATGCAGGTTTTCCGGCACAATCACGGCTCGCGGCGCAACCGCATACCAGAAAAACCAACCATCGCGGCTAAACCACGGAAAAATCCCCTGTCCATACGCCGACAACAGCCGCCCCGTATCCAAATCACCACTGACGCCGACCAAGCCGTCGCATTCTGCCAAAGCGTAAGACGGGTCGAGAAAACGATAATCCCGTGGCGCAAGAAAAGGAATCTTCATCGCAAAGCCCATAAAGTTTCAGATGGCCTCAAGCTGAAAATGCCCAAGGCCGTCTGAAAAATCAACATACAAACTGCTTAACGTTTGGTTTTGGTTTGGCATTCGCCGCATACGCCGTACATATACAGCGCGTGATCGACGATGCGGTAGCCGTTTTCTTCGGCAATTTTGTCTTGCAGCGCTTCGATTTCCGGATTGTGGAATTCGGTTACTTCGCCACATTTCACGCAAACGATGTGGTCGTGGTGATCGCCTTTGTCCAATTCGTAAACCGCTTTGCCGGTTTCAAAATGGTGGCGTTGCAAAATGCCGGCCTGTTCAAACTGGGTCAGCACACGGTAAATCGTCGCCACGCCGATTTCCACACCCTCTTCCAACAGGATACGGTACACATCTTCCGCACTCAAATGCTCTTCGGCATGAGTCTCGAACAAGTCCAAAATTTTCAAACGTGGACCCGTAACTTTCAAACCGCTGTCTTTCAATTGCGCAATGTTGCTGAATTTTTCCATAATATTCAATATCCCTGTAAGGTAATAACCGTTATAATACGCACTTTCCGCCCGTTTGCCCACTATTGGGCCGTTAAAGGGCGGCAATC
>NZ_JBQCXF010000188.1:0-5454 GCF_051956635.1 Neisseria sp. P0022.S010
TGTACTGTATAATTCGATTCGCTCTTTAAAAAACAGATTACCGATAAGTGTGAGTGCATTAGGCCTCACACTGTTTGAAAGACAGACAAGATGATGTTTTAGACATTGTCCTGTCGGTTTCTTTGAAGCAGACCAGAAGTTATAAGTTAGAGATTGAACATAAGAGTTTGATCCTGGCTCAGATTGAACGCTGGCGGCATGCTTTACACATGCAAGTCGGACGGCAGCACAGAGAAGCTTGCTTCTTGGGTGGCGAGTGGCGAACGGGTGAGTAACATATCGGAACGTACCGAGTAATGGGGGATAACTAATCGAAAGATTAGCTAATACCGCATATTCTCTGAGGAGGAAAGCAGGGGACCTTCGGGCCTTGCGTTATTCGAGCGGCCGATATCTGATTAGCTAGTTGGTGGGGTAAAGGCCTACCAAGGCGACGATCAGTAGCGGGTCTGAGAGGATGATCCGCCACACTGGGACTGAGACACGGCCCAGACTCCTACGGGAGGCAGCAGTGGGGAATTTTGGACAATGGGCGCAAGCCTGATCCAGCCATGCCGCGTGTCTGAAGAAGGCCTTCGGGTTGTAAAGGACTTTTGTCAGGGAAGAAAAGGCTGTCGCTAATACCGACAGTTGATGACGGTACCTGAAGAATAAGCACCGGCTAACTACGTGCCAGCAGCCGCGGTAATACGTAGGGTGCGAGCGTTAATCGGAATTACTGGGCGTAAAGCGAGCGCAGACGGTTACTTAAGCAGGATGTGAAATCCCCGGGCTTAACCTGGGAACTGCGTTCTGAACTGGGTGACTAGAGTGTGTCAGAGGGAGGTAGAATTCCACGTGTAGCAGTGAAATGCGTAGAGATGTGGAGGAATACCGATGGCGAAGGCAGCCTCCTGGGATAACACTGACGTTCATGCTCGAAAGCGTGGGTAGCAAACAGGATTAGATACCCTGGTAGTCCACGCCCTAAACGATGTCAATTAGCTGTTGGGCAACTTGATTGCTTAGTAGCGTAGCTAACGCGTGAAATTGACCGCCTGGGGAGTACGGTCGCAAGATTAAAACTCAAAGGAATTGACGGGGACCCGCACAAGCGGTGGATGATGTGGATTAATTCGATGCAACGCGAAGAACCTTACCTGGTCTTGACATGTACGGAATCCTCCAGAGACGGAGGAGTGCCTTCGGGAGCCGTAACACAGGTGCTGCATGGCTGTCGTCAGCTCGTGTCGTGAGATGTTGGGTTAAGTCCCGCAACGAGCGCAACCCTTGTCATTAGTTGCCATCATTAAGTTGGGCACTCTAATGAGACTGCCGGTGACAAGCCGGAGGAAGGTGGGGATGACGTCAAGTCCTCATGGCCCTTATGACCAGGGCTTCACACGTCATACAATGGTCGGTACAGAGGGTAGCCAAGCCGCGAGGTGGAGCCAATCTCACAAAACCGATCGTAGTCCGGATTGCACTCTGCAACTCGAGTGCATGAAGTCGGAATCGCTAGTAATCGCAGGTCAGCATACTGCGGTGAATACGTTCCCGGGTCTTGTACACACCGCCCGTCACACCATGGGAGTGGGGGATACCAGAAGTAGGTAGGGTAACCGCAAGGAGCCCGCTTACCACGGTATGCTTCATGACTGGGGTGAAGTCGTAACAAGGTAGCCGTAGGGGAACCTGCGGCTGGATCACCTCCTTTCTAGAGAAAGAAGAGGTCTGATGCATTCACACTTATCGGTAAACTGTAAAAGATGCGGAAGAGAAAAGCTTGAGTGAAGACAAGATTCGCTTAAGAAGAGAATCCGGGTTTGTAGCTCAGCTGGTTAGAGCACACGCTTGATAAGCGTGGGGTCGGAGGTTCAAGTCCTCCCAGACCCACCAAGAACGGGGGCATAGCTCAGTTGGTAGAGCACCTGCTTTGCAAGCAGGGGGTCATCGGTTCGATCCCGTTTGCCTCCACCAAGCACTTTACAAATCAAAGGAAGCCTGCTATACTTAGCAGCTTATTTTGATTTGCGAAGTGAAATATCGACGCATCGATCTTTAACAAATTGGAAAGCCGAAATCAACAAACAAAGACAATGCGTTTGTTTTGATTTTTTATTCTTTGCAAAGGATAAAGAATCTCTCGCAAGAGAAAAGAAAACAAACACAGTATTTGGGTGATGATTGTATCGACTTAATCCTGAAACACAAAAGGCAGGATTAAGACACAACAAGCAGTAAGCTTTATCAAAGTAGGAATTTCAAGTTTGCTTCCCTAGTCAACGGGTAGGTAAACGAAGTCAGAGAGGTTCTTGAAATGATAGAGTCAAGTGAATAAGTGCATCAGGTGGATGCCTTGGCGATGATAGGCGACGAAGGACGTGTAAGCCTGCGAAAAGCGTGGGGGAGCTGGCAATAAAGCTATGATCCCGCGGTGTCCGAATGGGGAAACCCACCTCTTAGGAGGTATCCTTATCTGAATACATAGGATAAGCGAAGCGAACCCGGAGAACTGAACCATCTAAGTACCCGGAGGAAAAGAAATCAACCGAGATTCCGCAAGTAGTGGCGAGCGAACGCGGAGGAGCCTGTACGTGATAACTGTCGAGATAGAAGAACAAGCTGGGAAGCTTGACCATAGTGGGTGATAGTCCCGTATTCGAAATCTCAATAGTAGTACTAAGCGTACGAAAAGTAGGGCGGGACACGTGAAATCCTGTCTGAATATGGGGGGACCATCCTCCAAGGCTAAATACTCATCATCGACCGATAGTGAACCAGTACCGTGAGGGAAAGGCGAAAAGAACCCCGGGAGGGGAGTGAAATAGAACCTGAAACCTGATGCATACAAACAGTGGGAGCACCCTTGTGGTGTGACTGCGTACCTTTTGTATAATGGGTCAACGACTTACATTCAGTAGCGAGCTTAACCGAATAGGGGAGGCGTAGGGAAACCGAGTCTTAATAGGGCGAACAGTTGCTGGGTGTAGACCCGAAACCGAGTGATCTATCCATGGCCAGGTTGAAGGTGCCGTAACAGGTACTGGAGGACCGAACCCACGCATGTTGCAAAATGCGGGGATGAGCTGTGGATAGGGGTGAAAGGCTAAACAAACTCGGAGATAGCTGGTTCTCCCCGAAAACTATTTAGGTAGTGCCTCGAGCAAGACACTGATGGGGGTAAAGCACTGTTATGGCTAGGGGGTTATTGCAACTTACCAACCCATGGCAAACTAAGAATACCATCAAGTGGTTCCTCGGGAGACAGACAGCGGGTGCTAACGTCCGTTGTCAAGAGGGAAACAACCCAGACCGCCAGCTAAGGTCCCAAATGATAGATTAAGTGGTAAACGAAGTGGGAAGGCCCAGACAGCCAGGATGTTGGCTTAGAAGCAGCCATCATTTAAAGAAAGCGTAATAGCTCACTGGTCGAGTCGTCCTGCGCGGAAGATGTAACGGGGCTCAAATCTATAACCGAAGCTGCGGATGCCAGTTTACTGGCATGGTAGGGGAGCGTTCTGTAGGCCGATGAAGGTGCATTGTAAAGTGTGCTGGAGGTATCAGAAGTGCGAATGTTGACATGAGTAGCGATAAAGCGGGTGAAAAGCCCGCTCGCCGAAAGCCCAAGGTTTCCTACGCAACGTTCATCGGCGTAGGGTGAGTCGGCCCCTAAGGCGAGGCAGAAATGCGTAGTCGATGGGAAACAGGTTAATATTCCTGTACTTGATTCAAATGCGATGTGGGGACGGAGAAGGTTAGGTTAGCAAGCTGTTGGAATAGCTTGTTTAAGCCGGTAGGTGGAAGACTTAGGCAAATCCGGGTCTTCTTAACACCGAGAAGTGACGACGAGTGTCTACGGACATGAAGTAACCGATACCACGCTTCCAGGAAAAGCCACTAAGCTTCAGTTTGAATCGAACCGTACCGTAAACCGACACAGGTGGGCAGGATGAGAATTCTAAGGCGCTTGAGAGAACTCGGGAGAAGGAACTCGGCAAATTGATACCGTAACTTCGGGAGAAGGTATGCCCTCTAAGGTTAAGGACTTGCTCCGTAAGCCCTGGAGGGTCGCAGAGAATAGGTGGCTGCGACTGTTTATTAAAAACACAGCACCCTGCTAACACGAAAGTGGACGTATAGGGTGTGACGCCTGCCCGGTGCTGGAAGGTTAATTGAAGATGTGCAAGCATCGGATCGAAGCCCCAGTAAACGGCGGCCGTAACTATAACGGTCCTAAGGTAGCGAAATTCCTTGTCGGGTAAGTTCCGACCCGCACGAATGGCGTAACGATGGCCACACTGTCTCCTCCCGAGACTCAGCGAAGTTGAAGTGGTTGTGAAGATGCAATCTACCCGCTGCTAGACGGAAAGACCCCGTGAACCTTTACTGTAGCTTTGCATTGGACTTTGAAGTCACTTGTGTAGGATAGGTGGGAGGCTTTGAAGCAGAGACGCCAGTCTCTGTGGAGCCGTCCTTGAAATACCACCCTGGTGTCTTTGAGGTTCTAACCCAGACCCGTAATCCGGGTCGGGGACCGTGCATGGTAGGCAGTTTGACTGGGGCGGTCTCCTCCCAAAGAGTAACGGAGGAGTTCGAAGGTTACCTAGGTCCGGTCGGAAATCGGACTGATAGTGCAATGGCAAAAGGTAGCTTAACTGCGAGACCGACAAGTCGAGCAGGTGCGAAAGCAGGACATAGTGATCCGGTGGTTCTGTATGGAAGGGCCATCGCTCAACGGATAAAAGGTACTCCGGGGATAACAGGCTGATTCCGCCCAAGAGTTCATATCGACGGCGGAGTTTGGCACCTCGATGTCGGCTCATCACATCCTGGGGCTGTAGTCGGTCCCAAGGGTATGGCTGTTCGCCATTTAAAGTGGTACGTGAGCTGGGTTTAAAACGTCGTGAGACAGTTTGGTCCCTATCTGCAGTGGGCGTTGGAAGTTTGACGGGGGCTGCTCCTAGTACGAGAGGACCGGAGTGGACGAACCTCTGGTGTACCGGTTGTAACGCCAGTTGCATAGCCGGGTAGCTAAGTTCGGAAGAGATAAGCGCTGAAAGCATCTAAGCGCGAAACTCGCCTGAAGATGAGACTTCCCTTGTGGTTTAACCACACTAAAGAGTCGTTCGAGACCAGGACGTTGATAGGTGGGGTGTGTAAGCGCGGTAACGCGTGAAGCTAACCCATACTAATTGCTCGTGAGGCTTGACTCTATCATTTGAAGAACTTCAAATAATAAAAGCTTACTGACTGATTCAGTCATCACCATTTATACCGATTAAGGCTTTACCGATTTGTAACAGTTTAAGTTTGGCGGCCATAGCGAGTTGGTCCCACGCCTTCCCATCCCGAACAGGACCGTGAAACGACTCAGCGCCGATGATAGTGTGGTTCTTCCATGTGAAAGTAGGTCACCGCCAAACACCCATTCCGAAGCCCCCGACTGATGTCGGGGGCTTTTTACATGCCTGT
>NZ_JBQCXF010000189.1:0-5442 GCF_051956635.1 Neisseria sp. P0022.S010
CGGCTCTTTTTCAGGGCGTAAAGGCAAGGTTCCGAAACACATCATTTGTCGCGTAAAATAACGGTTTTCCTATCTATTTGCGCTTATGAAGCTGACCCTCGCCCTCCCCTCGCTCAACCGTTTTGCCGACGAATCCGTTCCTGCGTTTGCCTTACCTGCTTTTAACCGTCTTTTGCGTTACGGCATATTACGCAAAGAAACACTCAGGCCATCTGAATTTTACGGCCGCCATTTGTGGAGCGGCAGCCTCATTACCCAAGTGCAACGTTTACGCCACACAAGCCCAAACCGCACAGCCGCTTTTGCCTCTCCGGTTTGGCAACAGATGGGCATGCACCATGTCAACATTATCAGCGGCGAGTTTATCGGCATCCAAAAAGAGGAGGCGCAACGGTTATGTGCGGATTTGTCGGCGTTTTATCAAGCTAAAGATTGGCAATTCGAGCCGCTTTGCGAAAGTATGTGGCTGCTCAGTATGCCGAAGATTGAAGATTGGGGCGCAGAATGTGTTTTGGATGTGTGCGGGCAGCCGGAAATGGACGGTCAGGCGCACGGCAAGGATGCGGTGTCTTGGTTGGCCATGCAGACGGAAATCCAAATGTTTCTCCACACGCATCCGATTAACCAAGCGCGTGAACAACAAGGATTGCCAGAAATCAACGGTTTGTGGCTGTGGAATGACGTGGACGGTACACAGTCTGCGGATATCGTCGCTTCAGACAGCGCATGGGCGCGTTTTTCGGATACGCCCAAACTCGATGCGCCGTATGATTTGAAGGCTTGGTTTGAAATGATTCAAGAAACAGGCAACACGGTTTCAGACGGCCTTATCTTTTTGGACGACTTGGTTTCCACCTTACAGACAGGCGATGTTTGGGCATACAAAGATATTTTGGAAAGCTGGGAAACCCGTTGGTTTACGCCTTTATGGGACGCACTCGCTTCAGGCCGTCTGAAAACCGTGTGCATTGCTACAGGCGGCGAAAACGGCGGCACGCTGGAAATCGGCCGCCGTTCCAAATGGGCGTTTTGGCGCAAAGCTAAAACGTTTAACGGATCGTGGTAAGCGGTTTTAAGCCTCCAACGCTTCCAATTTGGCAGAAATTCCATCCCACACATCCTGCAACGGAATCGCTTTCAACAGACGTGTCGGATCGTTGGTATCGATACTGTCAGGGTTGGGCAGTTCGGCATAATCGCCGGCATAAATGACTTCCGCCTGCTCGGAATACGGACGCCATTTATCCACCCATGACGCGCCAAACAAAGCGATTTGCGGTTTATCCAAAGATGCGGCGATGTGCATCGGTGCGGAATCGACACCGACAAACAGCTTGGCGCCCTCAATGGCCGCCGCCAATTCACGCAGACTCAAGCATCCGGACAGCACATATACTTTTCTGCCTTCCGGAATATTCAGACGGCCTATAATTTCCTGAAGCATGTATTGCTCGACAGTGTTGTGAGAAGCAGTCAATACGACATTCTGTCCGCTGTTGAGCAGAAGCTGTACGATAGCGGCGTTTTTGCCGTCTTCCCAACATTTGAAATGCCAACGCGCACCCGGGTGCAGCAACACATAATCTTCGCCGCTCCAACCCTGCTCACGCAATTTCTGCCGCATGCTTTCCCTTGCATCTTGTGCCACCCAAAGGCGTACTTTCGCATCGGCCACGTCTTCCGGCTGGATAAGTGGCGCAAGGATATTCAATTGATTTTCAACGATATGATGACTGGTATCAAGCTCATGGTTGATAAAATCATGACAGAAACGCCACCAGAAACCGTCGCGCTTGATGCAGTCCAAACCCACGCTACAACGGGCGCACAGTTTGGCGATTATTGCCGCGCGCCATTGGTCGGACAGGTTGAAAGCCCAGTCGTAATCGCGTGCCTTCAGCTTAGACAAAAGGTTTTTCTCACACGCCAACTGCTTGATTACGCCCAGCTTCTTCCAATTTCGATCAATGGTAAAAATCTGCGCAATCTGCGGATTATCGGCAATCAGCTGCCCCGTACCGGCATACACCAGCATATCGATTTCGCAATCGGGGAAACGGGTTTTCAGCGCATCGACCACCGGCGTGCTCAAAAGCACATCGCTATGATGGCGCAATTTGATGATCAGAATACGTTTGGGTTGGGCTAAAGACATACAAATACTTTCAGACGGCCTGTTGATTGGCTGCTATTGTAAAGCGGAAAACAGGTTTCATAAAATACAAAACAGGCCGTCTGAAACCTATCTTGCTGATTCATCGCTATAAAATCCGCACAAGCCATGCAATTTATATTACAATCCGCACCCCGTGGTTCGAAAACCTCCCACATTAAAAAACTAAGGAAACCTCATGTTCCGCAACAACGAAGAGCTGCAAGGCATCTCCCTTTTGGGCAACCAGAAAACCCAATACCCGAGCGAATACGCGCCTGAAATTTTGGAAGCGTTCGACAACAAACATCCCGACAACGACTATTTCGTCAAATTCATCTGCCCCGAGTTCACCAGCCTCTGCCCGATGACCGGCCAGCCCGACTTTGCCACCATCTACATCCGCTACATCCCCCATATCAAAATGGTGGAAAGCAAATCCCTGAAACTCTATCTCTTCAGCTTCCGCAACCACGGCGACTTCCATGAAGACTGCGTCAATATCATCATGAAAGACCTCATCGCCCTGATGGATCCGAAATACATCGAAGTATTCGGCGAATTCACACCGCGCGGCGGCATCGCCATTCACCCGTTTGCCAACTACGGCAAAGCAGGCACAGAGTTTGAAGCTTTGGCACGCAAACGCCTGTTTGAGCATGATGCACAATAATCCTATTCAGACGGCCTAACGCCCTTCTCATTGCAAGACTTTCTCTATTGCACAATCTTGCAAGGCTTCATGCCGTCTGAAAAACTTCCGAAAGATTCCCATGTACGAATTTACTGCCGCACAGCAGAAGAAAGCGCTCTTCTGGCTGGTGCTTTTCCATATTTTTATTATTGCCGCCAGCAACTATCTGGTGCAGTTCCCCTTTCAAATTTTCGGTATCTTTACCACTTGGGGCGCATTTTCCTTCCCCTTTATCTTCCTCGCTACCGACCTGACCGTGCGCATTTTCGGCGCGCCGTTGGCGAGACAGATTATTTTTTGGGTGATGTTCCCCGCCCTGCTGCTCTCTTACGTCTTCTCCGTCCTCTTTCATAACGGCAACTGGACAGGTTGGGCATCTTTAACTGAATTTAACACCTTCGTCGGCCGTATCGCATTGGCCAGCTTTTCCGCCTATGCGCTTGGACAAATCCTCGATATTTTCGTGTTCAACAGATTACGCCGTCTGAAATCATGGTGGGTTGCTCCTACTGCTTCCACCATTGTCGGCAATGCTTTGGACACGCTGGTGTTTTTCGCCGTTGCCTTTTATGCGAGCAACGATGAATTTATGGCGGCAAATTGGCAAGGCATCGCATTTGTCGATTATCTGTTCAAACTCGCCATCTGCACCCTCTTCTTCCTGCCTGCCTACGGCATCGTATTGAGCATCTTGACCAAAAAGCTGACTTCCTTAAACGTCCGTCAAGAAATGCCCGAATCAGTTTTAGCCAAATAAGCAGTAGATAAAAAACAAGGCCGTCTGAAACTTTAATCGTTCAGACGGCCTTTTATGTTTTAAACAATTAACCAGTCAATTGTTTGGTAATCAGTTTTTTCAGCGGTGGGAAGTTATTACTTGCACGCAATACCAAACCGCGCAGCAGTTTCGCCGGAGCAGTTTCATTGGTAAAGAGTTTCAGCAGCATATTGGTGCCGTGGTAAATCGGATGGGCATGCAACATATGCTTGGTGCTGTATTTTTCCAGCAGGCTCTTCGCACCAATATCCTGACCGCGTTGCTCGGCTTCAAGCACCAATTTAGCCAAAAGATCGGCACTTGCCAGACCCAAGTTGAAACCGTGCGCAGTAACCGGATGCATACCGACTGCGGCATCGCCGATCAACGCGCTGCGTTTGCCATAGAAACGTTGGGCAATCATGCCGACCAAAGGATAATTGTGAATGGTGCTGACCAATTCCATATCGCCCAAACGGCCTTTGAGTTGCTCTTTCACGCTGGCTGCCAACTCTTCCGGCGACATATTTTTAATCGTTTCGGCTTTATCGCTGTCCACCGTAATCACGGTATTGGTCAAGTGTTCTTCCAAAGGCAGTAACGCAATGGTGCGACCGTAGTGGAAGCATTCATATGCAGTATGCAGGTTGGACAGAGTATGCTTCATGCGGCACACAAACATGGTGCGGCTGTAATCGTGCATATCTGAAGAAATGCCCAATTGACGGCGCGTTTGCGAGAAGCGACTATCGGCGGCCAACAACAGACGGCCGGTCAATACTTCGCCGCTTTCCAAAATAACTTGCGCCTCATTGTCAGAAGTTTTAACTTCTTTAACATTGGTGCCGGTCAGGATTTTGACGTTGTCCAATTTGGACACGACTTCATAAGCGGCTTTGCGGATATTGTGGTTGGAGATCAAATAGCCCAAGCAGTCCGCAGGCTCGCCGCGCGCCTGAGTCGGTTGCGGGAAGTGGAGCTGGTAATCGGAATGACCGTTCAACACTTTAGCATCGCGCAAAGGATAAATTTCGTCTTTTGGAATCAAATCCCACATCCCCAATCGCTGCATGATTTCACGCGACAGATGCGTCAGTGCGATTTCACGGCCATCATATGGCGGATTTTGTAACACTTCTAAAGGACTTCTTTCAATCAGGGTTATGTTCAAACCGCTTCCGGCCAACTCTGCGGCAAAACTTAATCCGGCAGGGCCTGCGCCGACGACGAGAATATCACTGTGTAAGCTCATGGGAGGAATTCCTTGTATTCAACTGATACGGATTTTTTCAGACGGCCTTAAGTTTACTGTGTTTAGCTACAGGAGGGCAAATCAAAGGCATTTGATAGATTATATAGAAAGAGTCGATAGAATAAAACAAAGGCCATCGATTGTAAGCACGTTTTTACTTTGGCCTTAATATAAATCAAGCTTCACGACATACGGATTTTATCAAACAGACAAAACCGTCAGATAAACAAAAACCGCATTCCGAAAAGGAATGCGGCTTTCAATCGTAAAACGATTATTCTTCAGAACCGGTATAAGGACGGATGCTGACGGTTTTACGGTTCAGCGCGCCTTTGGTTTTGAATTCAACGTAACCGTCGACTTTAGCAAACAAAGTGTGGTCTTTGCCCATGCCTACGTTGTCACCTGCGTGGAATTTAGTACCACGTTGACGAACGATGATAGAGCCTGCCGGAATCAGCTCGTTGCCGTAGGCTTTAACGCCCAAGCGTTTGGCTTCTGAATCGCGACCGTTGCGGGTGCTACCGCCTGCTTTTTTACTTGCCATTTGTAATACTCCTGAACTTACTTGAAATTAGGCGATTGCC
>NZ_JBQCXF010000190.1:0-5404 GCF_051956635.1 Neisseria sp. P0022.S010
AGTCGTCGCGGCTGACTTTGGATTCGATAATCAGCACTTGGTCGGATTTGAGGTAGTCGGCGCAGTTTTCCAGCGTCTGGCCGCTGACCATGATTTCAATCTGCCCGCTCAAATCTTCGAGGCTGACGAAGGCGATTTTGCCGCGCTTGCCCATCATGGTGCGCACGGCGGTCACGAATCCGGCGAGGCGCACGCTGTCTTGCGGTTTCAGACGACCTAATTTGGTCGGGGCGATTTGGCGGACTTCTTGGGCATATGGGCCGAACGGGTGACCGGACAGGTAAAAGCCGATGACGGTTTTTTCTTCGGCGAGTTTTTCCGATTCGCTCCACATGGGCGCATCGATGAGCTGCACCGGTTCGATGGCGTCTTCCATCATGTCGAAAAGCCCGCCCTGATTGGCGTTGGCGGCTTTTTGGTCGGCGTTGTTCATGGCGAGGTCGATGTTCGCCAAGAGCATGGCGCGGTTGGGTTCGATGCTGTCGAACGCGCCGCCGCGTATCAGGGCTTCGAGGGTGCGGCGGTTCATGTGTTCTTTGCCAACGCGCTCGCAGAAGTCCAAGAGGCCGGTAAACTTGCCGCCGCTTTGCCGCGCGGCGATGATGGATTCGACGGCGGCTTCGCCCGTGCCTTTAATCGCGCCAAGTGCGTAGCGGATTTTCATGTTCGGATACGGCGTGAAGCGGTAGTCGGATTCGTTGATATCGGGCGGCAGGAACTCGATGCCGTTGGCGCGGCAGTCGTCGTAGAAATGCTTGAGCTGGTCGGTGTTGTCCAATTCAGACGACATGGTCGCCGCCATAAATTCGGCGGGGTAATGGGCTTTGAGCCATGCGGTCTGGTAGGAAATCAGGGCGTAGGCGGCGGCGTGGGATTTGTTGAAACCGTAGCCGGCGAATTTTTCCATGTAGTTGAAGATTTCGTCGGATTTTTCGCGCGAAATGTTTTGCTTTGCCGCGCCTTCGGCGAAGATTTCGCGGTGTTTCACCATTTCTTCGGGCTTTTTCTTACCCATGGCGCGGCGCAGCAGGTCCGCGCCGCCGAGCGAGTAGCCGCCGATAATCTGCGCCGCCTGCATCACTTGTTCCTGATACACCATAATCCCGTAGGTTGGCGCGAGGATGCCTTCCAACAGCGGGTGGATGTATTGGAATTCCTGACCCTTCATACGCGCGACGAAGTCGGGGATGTTGTCCATCGGGCCGGGGCGGTAGAGCGACACGAAGGCGATGAGTTCTTCAAACTTGGTGGTATGCGCCGTTTTCAGCATTTTTTTCATGCCGGTCGATTCGAACTGGAATACGGCGGTGGTGTTCGCATCGCGGAAGATTTTGTAGGCGGCTTGGTCGTCGAGCGGGATTGTGCCGACATCGACAATATCGCCGGTGGTGTTTTTGATGTTGTTCTGCGCCATTTCGATAATGGTCAGGTTGCGCAGACCCAAAAAGTCGAATTTCACCAAACCCACGTCTTCCACGTCGCCCTTGTCGTACATGGATACGGGCGAGGCGGATTCGTCCGCCTGATACACGGGGCTGTAATCGGAAATCTTGCCCGGCGCAATCAACACGCCGCCCGCGTGCATACCCAAACCGCGCGTCAAATCTTCCAGCTTTTTCGCCAGCGTAATCAGTTCGTCCGCTTCTTCCGCTTCAATCAATTCCTGAATTTGCGGCTCGGCCTTCATTGCATCGTCCAGACCCAGAGGTTTGTTGGCTTCCAACGGAATCAGCTTGGACAGTTTGTCGCACAGCATAAACGGCAGCTCCAGCACGCGCCCCACGTCGCGGATGACCGCTTTGGACGACATCGTGCCGAAAGTCACAATCTGGCTGACCGCTTCCGCGCCGTATTTCTCGCGCACATATTCAATCACGCGGCCGCGGTTTGCCTGACAGAAGTCCACGTCAAAGTCAGGCATGGAAACGCGTTCGGGGTTTAAGAAACGTTCGAACAGCAGCGCGTATTTCAGCGGGTCGAGGTCGGTAATTTTCAGCGAATACGCCACCAGCGAACCCGCGCCCGAACCGCGTCCTGGCCCTACCGGACAGCCGTGCGTTTTCGCCCAGTTGATAAAGTCTTGTACGATAAGGAAATAGCCGGGGAATTTCATCTGGATGATGATGTTCAACTCAAAATCCAGCCGCTCCTGATATTCCGGCATTTTCGCCGCCCGCTCCGCCTCGTCGGGATAAAGCTGAACCATGCGTTCCTGCAACCCCTCGTTTGACAGTTTCACCAAATAATCGTCCAGCGACAGGCCGTCCGGAGTAGGGAAGAGCGGCAGGAAGTTTTTGCCTAATGTGATGTGCAGATTGCAGCGCTTGGCGATTTCCACCGTGTTTTCGAGGGCTTCGGGCAAATCGGCAAAACGTTCGGCCATGGTTTCCGGCGGAATGAAAAATTGGCTCGGCGTGAAATCGCGCGGACGTTTTTTGTCCGTCAGTACCCAGCCGCCAGCGATACACACCCGCGCCTCGTGCGCGTTGAAATCATCGCTGCTCATAAACTGGGTCGGATGCGTTGCCACTACCGGCAAACCCAGTTCCTCCGCCAGCTTCACGCTGCCGGAAACGCAAGCCTCCCATTCAGGGCGTTCGGGCAGGCGTTGCAGCTCTAAATAAAACGCATCGGGAAACCACGCCGCATACTTCAACGCCGCCGCCCGCGCCGCTTCTTCATTGCCGTTCAATAGATTCACGCCCACTTCGCCGTAATGCGCGCCGTTCAAACAAATCAAGCCGCTGTTGTCGCCGTTTGCCAGCCATTCGGGGTTGAGTTCCGCATGATGGACATTGCGGTCTTTGCCGACATAGGCCTCCGTCAAAAGCTCGCTCAAGCGCAGATAGCCCGCATCGTTGCGGATAATCAGCATGGCGCGGAACGGCTTGTCGGGTGCATTCGGATTGCCTATCCACACATCCGCCGCGCCGATGGGCTTAATTCCTGCACCGCGGCAGGCTTTATAGAATTTCACCAAACCGAATTCGTTCATCAAATCGCTGATGCCCAAAGCAGGCAAACCGTATTCCTGCGCTTTGGCAATCAGTTTTTTAATCCGCACCATACCGTCGGTAATCGAAAATTCGGTATGCAGGCGCAGGGGGATGTAGGTCGGCTCGGTCATGGCAAAATCGGCGTGAACAATAAAAGGCATATTGTAGCAGGGTTGGCGGTTAAAGGCCGTCTGAAAACCAAATGTAATGGGTTTGGATAAAGCAAATCAAACAGAAGGGGGCTTTCTTTCAGACGGCCATGTTAAAATATCGCCATTATTGAAAAGGATTAAATGATGGAAGCAACAGTCTATCTTGAAGATAATGAATACATCGCTTTATGCGACCTGTTGAAATTGGCCGGCCTTGCCGAAAGCGGGGGACAGGCAAAAGCGTTTATCGCTGAAGGGCTGGTGTTGCGCAACGGCGAAACTGAAACCCGTAAAACCGCCAAAATACGCGGCGGCGAAGTGATTGAATTTGACGGCGCTCGCTTGGAAATTGCCGATGGATACGACCCTGAAGAATAAAGCCGAAGCCATCTTGGGCGAGCCGCTTTTAGACGAACCTATCCGCCCCGAGTCGTGGGAATGTTGCGGCAGCGAGTGCGGCGATGCCTGTATCCAGACAATGTATTGGGCGGAAAAAGCCCGCTATGATGCACAACGGCGGAAATTGAAAGAAGCAGGTTGGGTAGGCGGCGAAGATGAGGCAAAGGCCGTCTGAAAACGATTGGCTTCAAACAATGCTGCATTAAAGCTAATGCCGTCTGAAAGTTTCAGACGGCATTGGCTTTTTTAAAGTTTAAATTAAGATTTTGTTACCTCGGAAGCGGTTGCATTTTCAGGTGTGTCAGGTGCAGCATCTGCAGGAGCCTGATAATCTGTATTTTGCGATGAAGAGGGCTCGGCATTGTCATAGTTATCATGTTTATGATGCTTATCATGTTTACCAAAGTGTCGTTTGTCTTGATCGTCATCTTGTACTACTGCCAATACTTTGCCGTTTTGAGCATCAACCAAAGCTTCGTATTCAACGCCGTCTTTCAAGATTTCTACTTTGTAACGGCCGCCCAAATGTTGTTTGTATTTGTAATCGACATCTTTAACGACGCCGCCCACTTCTGCTACCGCTGCTGCGGCTGCTTGCTGGCCGGAAACCTTTGCAAACATACCTTCTTTGAAAGCCATGGTACCTGCCGCACCGGCAACGCCCAAACTTGAAGCAATAATACCGGCAATGATGAGTTTTTTTGAAATAAAAGCGTTAATGCGTTTCATGATTTTCTTTCCTACTGTGTTGTTGAACGATGAATGCATTCTATGCCTCAACAATTAGCTGAATATGAGCAAAACGCTAAGATGTGTAATGGGTTGCAATACTAAAATTAACATTTTAATAATAATGAGGAACGAAGCCGCGTCTTTCAGACGGCCTTGCTGATATGTTGTGATGGCATATTTGGCGCAGATTGTGGTTTGCGTGTGAAAACAAAAAAAGCGTGATGAAAAAAAGGGCATGTGTGAGACATGCCCTGAATTAAATGGTAAATGCGATGGTGAGAAACCAAATGACGGAATAAGATTTGCGGTTGGTCAACTTATCTCATTCCGCCTTGTTTTACAATCATTCAGGCGATGCTTCGCCTGCAAGATTTTCGATTTCTTCGCGATGCGCGTCAAACCATGAGCCGACCACTTGATTGACTTCGTCCATGCCTTGCTTTTTCAGGCTGGAGAACAGTTGAACGCTGATTTTTTGACGCTCGGTGTAGGGTTTGAGTGATTTTTTAACCGCCGCCAAAGTTTTAATCTGGTCGTTTTTAGACAGCTTGTCTGCTTTTGATAGCAGGATATGCACGGGGCGGCCGGTGATGTGGAAAAAGTCCAGCATTTGAATGTCTAAAGCTTTGAGCGGATGGCGCGAGTCCATAATCAAAATCAGGCCGATCAGTTGGCGGCGTTGTTGCAGGTAGTCGCCCAAGAGTTTGACCCAGTGCGTACGGATGGCCTCCGGTACTTGCGCGTAGCCGTAGCCGGGCAAATCGACCATGAAATTGCCGTTTTCCAGTTCAAAGAAATTGATGTGTTGGGTGCGTCCCGGTGTTTTGGAAACGTAGGCAAGGCGCACATGATTGGTTAAAGTATTGATGGAACTGGATTTTCCTGCATTGCTTCGGCCGACAAAGGCAATCTCGGCCGGCGTGTCGGGCAGGTCTTTCAGATGGTTGACCGTTGTAAAGAATTTGGCGTTTTGAAAAAGATTCATCAGTATTTCCTTGCATGGAAACAAAACTGCAACATCATAATTTGTATCGGGCATTTATGTTGCAGCAGTTTGGTAATTTGAGTAGTAATTTAATGTAAACTTGGTATAGAATAGCACGTTTATAGAATTATCGGTTTTAA
>NZ_JBQCXF010000191.1:0-5374 GCF_051956635.1 Neisseria sp. P0022.S010
GCATCAGGTCGGCAGTTTCCAGCGTCGGCTTTTTCAACAGTGCAATTGCCGCCTGCGTGACTTCGTTCAAATTGTGCGAAGGAATTTCGGTCGCCATGCCCACCGCAATGCCCGACGCACCGTTGAGCAGCACCATAGGCAGGCGGGCGGGCAGGTGCAACGGTTCGTCAAACGCGCCGTCGTAGTTCGGCACAAAATCCACCGTCCCCTGATTGATTTCGGACAACAGCAATTCCGCAATCGGCGTGAGGCGCGCTTCGGTGTAACGCATCGCCGCCGCCCCGTCGCCGTCGCGCGAACCGAAGTTGCCGATACCGTCGATTAAGGGATAGCGTAAGGTAAAATCCTGCGCCATGCGTACCATCGCTTCATAGGCGGAACTGTCGCCGTGCGGGTGGTATTTACCCAAAATCTCACCGACCACGCGCGCCGATTTCACCGGCTTCGCCCCCGCCGTCAAACCCATATCGCGCATGGCAAACAGAATACGTCGTTGTACGGGCTTTTGGCCGTCTGAAACTTCAGGCAATGCGCGGCCTTTAACCACGCTCATGGCGTATTCGAGATAGGCACGTTCGGCGTATTGACCTAACAGCAGGTAGTCTTCGCCGATAGGAGATGGGCTTGGAGCGGAAATGTGTTCTGTCATCAGGATGGTAAAACGAAATAAATTAAAGAGGGATATTGTAAAGCAAAATCGGTAGTCATAGCCAATTTGAGTGATGAACGGTAGTGCGGCGACAATAAGGCTTACCGAATCAGGTCAGCAAATGGAATCCGTTTCGACAAAAAAGGCCGTCTGAAACCATTTCATGTTTCAGACGGCCTTTTCATTTTGGTTTTAAATCAAAACTTCGTTATTCTGTAGTAGCCGGTTTAGCCGCAGTTTTAATGGTTAAGGTCAACGCGGCGGCAATGGCGAGGAAAACACCGGCAAACGTCATCGCGTTGGCAGGGTTTGAACCCAAGAAGGTTTTGTACACCCAGCCGAAAGATACGGTTTCAATCAGCATTGGAATCACAATCATCATGTTTACAATACCCATGTACACGCCGTAACGTTCTTTCGGAATAGAACCGACCACAATCATAAACGGCACGCCCATCATACTTGCCCAACCGACACCGAAACCAATCATCGGGGCAAACATCAGGTATTTGTTGCCGATGTGCGGAATGGTGAGCAAGGCCAGCGCGGCAAGGGTTACGGCAAAGGCGTGAACATATTTGGCGGCATATTTGCGCGCCATCCACATCAGGCCGAAGGCGGAGATAAAGGTTACAACGTTGTAGAAACCGTTTACCAAACCGGTCCATGCAACAGCCTCCTGATAAGCAACCTTATCAGCAGAGGTGGAATCCCAAACAGATTTAACAAGACTGTGTGAAATATATTGCCAATAAATAAAAAGTGCATACCATTAGAAAAGATAAACTGAAGCAAGCTGCCACAAAGGTTTGGGCATTTCTTTGATGGCACTAAAGATCTCTTTGACGGCATGAACAGGACCTCTTGGTTGAGCTTTAATTGCTGCCATTTCTTGAGGTGAAGGTTCACGTTCAGGAGTAGTTAATACAGTTACTAGGACAGAACCAATAGAGCAAACCGCACCAATATAGAAGGAACCGAATACCCAATACGGGATACTCGCTTCGGAAGTTTGTTGCAACCAGCCGATTTGCTGGAAGATGTAGAGGGAAACGTTGGCCAGGGTAATACCCAAACCGGTAAACACGGACTGCATCAAGAAACCGGTAGATTGCTGATGTTCAGGAACCGTATCGGCAATAAAGGCACGGAAAGGTTCCATTGCAGTATTGTTACTGATGTCCAAGAGCCACAGCAACAATACGGCCACCCACAATGCGGTAACGTGCGGATAAATAAAGAGACAGAGGCTGCAACCGATGGCGCCAATCAAGAAATACGGGCGACGGCGACCCAATCCCGGCACCCAAGTGCGGTCACTCATCGCACCAATCATCGGCTGCACCAGCAAACCGGTAATCGGGCCTGCCATATTCAAAATTGGCAACTGGCTCGGATCGGCATGAAGAAAGCTGAAAATCGGATTAATCGCAGTTTGCTGCAACCCGAAGCTATATTGGATACCGAAGAAACCGAAGTTCATCAGCATAATCTGGCGAAGTGTCATCGCCACTTGTGGGGAGATTTTCATAGGAAGGCTACTCCTGGGTAATAAACTATGGAAACAACAAACTCCAATTTCAGCAGTATGACGCTTTTATTATATTTGGGCTGCCCTTTTTACTAAGGCAACTCCGTTTTCAGACGGCCTTTATTTTGACCGTTTGCATGATTCTTATTTTGATGTGTGTTTGTATTGTTTAAAGTTTATTTTCAGGCCGTCTGAAACTATTTATTAATCACAGACTGACGCCAGATGGTTTCCCCAACGACCTTGACTGACTGAACCGAGCCGGTCGGGTGTTCAATGTGTTGAAACAGCAAATCCGCCGCCATCGCGCCCATGCGCAAATAGGGCAACTCTGTACTGGTCAACGGCGGAAACAGCGTCTCCGCAATCGCGCTGTGGTTATCATAGCCGGCAACCGAAACTTGCTCGGGAACCCGCATGCCGCGTGTCCTCAAAATCCCGTACACGCGCACCGCCATTTCATCGTTGCCGCAGCAAATTACCATCGGCGGAAGCGGCAAAGACAGCAGCTTCAAAATAGCCGAAATCAAAGACCCGCTGTCGTTGCTGAAGTCAGGATAGCCAGTTTGCACCAAATCAGGATCGAAGACGATATCCGAATCAGCCAAAGCACGGCGGTATCCGGCCAATCTCAATCTCGTCGCTTCCACACCCGGCTGCAAAGTCACATAAGCAATCCGTTTGTGTCCACTTTGGATAATCCGGCGCACCAAGCCATACTGCCCTGCTTCATCATCCGGCAAAACCGCCGGCGTACCCACTGAATCAAAACAGTTGACCAACACCATCGGACAACGGTTGGGCACTTCCGGCAGCAATACTTCCTGATGGAAACCTGCCACATATAAAATCCCCTCGGCACGATGCTCCATAAAGGTACGGATCAGCGGCTCCATCTGACCGGGCTGCCCCAGCTTGTTGTCGATGTCGGCAATCATCAAAATCTTGCCTTGTGCGCGAATCTGCTGCTGAATGCCCTTAATCAAGAACATATCCGGTATGCCGTGTCCGCCCGTACTCTCGCCTGTCCGCGAAATGGCGCCGGTAATCAGACCGACCAATCCGGAACGGTGTGACCGCATAATCCGTGCCGCAGAAGACGGGATATAGCCCAAAGCAGCAATCGCTGTTTCTACTTTGGAACAGGTTTTCTCACTGACCGGCGTATCGCTGTTAATCACCCGACTGACCGTCTTGGGAGATACCCCGGCATAAGCAGCGACATCATAAATTGTAGCCATCTTACGGACCCGCCCCGACAAGATTTCAATAATGTTACATAGGATAACACAGCAGACATCGGTGTCATACCCCCTTTTTTACAAAAACTTGATGATAATCAACCGTTTATATTGCATTTTGCATACATTTCTTAAACAAAACCGCCCCTACCACCTCCCAAAATTTATCCAAATTTGTTAAACTACAAACAACTATAAAAAGCAGAAAATAGATACCCTGCTTGTTTACCGTTACATACTAAGGAAACGAAATGTCCGCATACTCAGACGCATGGCAGGCCTTGGAAGCCCATCATGCCGATACTCAACACGTTACCCTGCGCGAACGCTTCGCTGCAGATGCCGAACGTTTCAACAATATGCACGAAATTCTGCACGGTTTGTTATTTGATTACAGCAAAAACCGCCTAGATGAAAATACCCTTGATTTATTGTGCCAACTGGCCGAAGCAGCCGATTTGCCACAATATATGCAGGCCATGAGCAGCGGTGAAAAAATCAATACCAGCGAACACCGCGCCGTCCTCCACACCGCCCTGCGCCTGCCTGCCAATGCCAAACCTGTTTACGTTGACGGCGAAAACATCGTGCCCAATGTTCATCACGAACTCAACCGCGCACTCGAGTTCGCACGCCAACTTTTAGACGGCACCCACGCAGGCATTACCGGCAAACCGATTACCGACTTGGTTTACATCGGTATCGGTGGCTCCGATTTAGGGCCGCGCATGGCCACACAGGCGCTGCAGCCTTATTGGCAAAACATCCGTGTCCACTTTGTCAGCAACTCCGATGATGCCGACCTGACCCAAACCCTTCTCGGCCTCAACCCTGAGACCACCGTATTCAGCATTGCCAGCAAATCGTTCCGCACACCAGAAACCCTGCTCAATGCCTATGCGGCGCGTACTTGGTATCGCGATGCAGGTTTGCCCGATTCCGGCATCTACCGCCACTTCTGCGCCATTTCCGCCGATGTGGCAGCTGCCCAAAACTTCGGTATCTCCCCCGACAAAGTCTTCGCCATGTCCGACTGGGTCGGAGGCCGCTATTCCGTCTGGTCGCCCATCGGCCTGCCGCTGATGGTTGCCGTCGGCGAAAAAGCGTTCCGCAAAATGCTGGCCGGCGCACACGCGATGGATACCCATTTCTTCGAAACCCCATTCCGCCGCAACATTCCCGTCCTGATGGCGCTCATCAATGTTTGGTACAACAACTTCCAACATTCAGACGGCCAAACCGTTGTCCCATACAGCCACAACATGCGCCTCTTTACCCCGTGGCTCAACCAGCTCGATATGGAAAGCCTCGGCAAACAGCGTACTTCAGACGGCCAACCCGTTTCCTGCACCACCGGCGGCATTGTCTTCGGCGATGAAGGCGTCAACTGCCAACATGCCTACTTCCAGCTTCTGCACCAAGGCACGCGTCTGATTCCCGTCGACTTCATCGTCCCCATGACCACAGTCTACGGCAACCACCGCCAACACCGCTTTACCGTTGCCAATGCCTTCGCCCAAGCCGAAGCGCTGATGAAAGGCAAAACCTTAGACGAAGTGCAAATCGAATTGGCCGCCCTACCCCAAGACGAACGCGACCGCCTTGCGCCGCAGAAAGAGTTCCCCGGCAACCGTCCGAGCAACAGCCTGCTTATCGACAGCCTGACACCTTTCAACCTCGGCATGCTGATGGCGGCTTACGAACACCGCACCTTCGTACAGGGTGTGATTTGGCGTATCAACCCCTTCGACCAATGGGGCGTGGAATACGGCAAAGAGCTGGCCAAAACCATCGAACCCGAACTCGAACGCGGCACGCCGGCACATGACAGCTCCACCAACGGTCTGATCGCCTTCTACCGCAACTGCAACGCAAGATCGAAGGCCGTCTGAAAATAAAATGCCCGTAAGACAAGCATATCTGCCTGTCTTACGGGCATTTCAAAACCTAATC
>NZ_JBQCXF010000192.1:0-5276 GCF_051956635.1 Neisseria sp. P0022.S010
CCATATGCAGAATTAAAAACACACAACAGGCCGTCTGAAAGGGCCATTGGAGACACAAAATGATTATTGATGTAAAAGTACCTATGCTGTCTGAAAGCGTATCTGAAGGCACGCTCTTGGAATGGAAGAAAAAAGTTGGCGAAGCAGTTGCCCGTGACGAAATCCTGATCGATATCGAAACTGACAAAGTGGTTTTGGAAGTACCTTCTCCACAAGCCGGCGTATTGGTTGAAATCGTAGCTCAAGACGGTGAAACCGTTGTTGCCGACCAAGTTTTGGCGCGCATCGATACAGCTGCTACTGCCGCTGCTGAAGCCCCAGTCGCCGCTCCTGCAGAAGCTGCCCCAGCTGCCGCTCCTGCTGCTGCACAAAATAATGCCGCTATGCCTGCTGCCGCCAAACTGGCTGCCGAGACCGGTGTTGACGTGAACGCATTGCAAGGTTCCGGCCGTGACGGTCGCGTATTGAAAGAAGACGTACAAAATGCCGCTGCCAAACCTGCCGCAGCTGCTGCTCCTGCTGTTGCACTTCCTGCCGGCGCACGTCCTGAAGAACGCGTACCAATGAGCCGCCTGCGTGCCCGTGTTGCAGAACGCCTCTTGGCTTCTCAGCAAGAAAACGCCATTCTGACTACATTCAACGAAGTCAACATGAAACCAATCATGGACTTGCGTGCGAAGTACAAAGAAAAATTCGAGAAAGAACACGGCGTGAAATTGGGCTTTATGTCTTTCTTCGTTAAAGCCGCTGTTGCCGCCCTGAAAAAATACCCGGTTGTGAATGCTTCTGTTGACGGCAAAGACATCGTATACCACGGCTACTTCGACATCGGTATCGCGATTGGCAGCCCACGCGGTTTGGTTGTGCCAATCCTGCGCGATGCTGACCAAATGAGCATTGCCGACATCGAACAAGCAATTGTTGATTACGCGAAAAAAGCCAAAGACGGCAAAATCGCTATCGAAGATCTGACCGGCGGTACATTCAGTATTACCAACGGCGGTACTTTCGGTTCTATGATGTCTACCCCGATTATCAACCCGCCTCAATCTGCGATTTTGGGTATGCACGCCACTAAAGAGCGCGCTGTGGTTGAAAACGGCCAAGTTGTTGTCCGTCCAATGATGTATCTGGCTCTGTCTTACGACCACCGTATCATCGACGGCCGCGAAGCTGTATTGACCTTGGTAGCCATTAAAGATGCGTTGGAAGACCCAGCTCGCCTGTTGTTGGATCTGTAATCGTTTCAGACGGCCTTTTATTTGTTAATGAAAAGGCCGTCTGAATTTTTATTTAGATGTAGCGTAATGTAGTATCGTGCTACAATAGGCTCAACGAACGATTGAGGCCGTCTGAAACATTTGATTCGAATGAATCGACAGATATGGACTTTCAGACGGCCTTTTCTTAAAACCATCAAAACGCAGTCATTCAAAATAAAAAAGAAACAAAAAGTATCGTTTTTATTTTGAGATACTGCAAAAGCAAAGGATGACACGATGTCTCAATATGATGTAGTAGTGATTGGTGCTGGCCCGGGCGGATACGTTGCCGCCATCCGTGCCGCGCAACTGGGTTTCAAAACCGCTTGCGTCGACGCAGGCGTTAACAAAGCAGGCAATGCCCCTGCATTGGGCGGTACTTGCTTGAACGTAGGTTGTATCCCTTCTAAAGCCCTGTTGCAATCCAGCGAACATTTCCACGCTGCGCAACACGAGTTTGCCGAACACGGTATCACTGTCGGCGACGTAAAATTCGACGCGGCCAAAATGATTGAGCGCAAAGATGCCATCGTAACCAAACTGACCGGCGGCGTGAAATTCCTGTTCCAAAAAAACAAAGTAACCAGCCTGTTCGGTACTGCTTCCTTTGCCGGTAAAAATGGCGATGCTTACCAAATCGAAGTCGATAACAAAGGCGAGAAAACCGTTATCGAAGCCAAACACGTCATCGTAGCCACCGGTTCCGTACCGCGTCCGCTGCCACAAGTCGCTATCGACAACGTGAACGTATTGGATAACGAAGGCGCATTGAACCTGACCGAAGTACCTGCCAAACTCGGCGTGATCGGTTCTGGCGTGATTGGTTTGGAAATGGGTTCCGTATGGAACCGCGTGGGTGCAGAAGTTACCATTCTTGAAGCTGCGCCGACCTTCCTGGCTGCTGCCGACCAACAAATCGCCAAAGAAGCCTTTAAATACTTCACCAAAGAGCAAGGTCTGAGCATCGAATTGGGCGTGAAAATCGGCGACATCAAATCTGAAGGCAAAGGCGTTTCCGTTGCTTACGAAACTGCTGCCGGCGAAGCCAAAACCGAAGTATTCGACAAACTGATCGTTGCCATCGGCCGTATTCCAAACACCAAAGGCCTGAACGCCGAAGCCGTAGGCTTGGAAAAAGACGAGCGTGGCTTTATCAAAGTAGATGGCGAATGCCGTACCAACCTGCCTAACGTATGGGCAATCGGCGACGTGGTTCGCGGCCCGATGTTGGCACACAAAGCCAGCGACGAAGGCGTTGCCGTTGCCGAGCGTATTGCCGGTCAAAAACCGCATATCGACTTCAACAACGTGCCGTTTGTAATTTACACCGACCCTGAAATCGCTTGGGTGGGTAAAACCGAAGAACAGCTCAAAGCCGAAGGCGTGGAGTACAAAAAAGGTACTTCAGGTTTCGGTGCAAACGGTCGCGCATTGGCAATGGGCAAAGCCAAAGGTACGGTTAAAGTATTGGCAGATGCCAAAACCGACCGCATCTTGGGCGTACACATGATTGGCCCGGTTGTCAGCGAATTGGTTACTGAAGGCGTGACTGCGCTTGAATTCTTTGCCAGCAGCGAAGACATCGCCCGCATTATCCATGCCCACCCAACCTTGTCCGAAGTGGTTCACGAAGCTGCATTGGCGGCCGACAAACGCGCTTTGCACGGTTGATAGACATTAAGGCCGTCTGAAATTTTTCAGACGGCCTTAAGGCCTCCGACAAATTGAATGTTCCGATAGCTTCGTTTTCTGATTTATAATTCCGTCAGGCAAACACACAGCATTTACATTCATTATGAACAAAGAAATAGTCGGTATTTTCTTTATACCGATGGGCATCATCAGCATGTGTATGGCTGCATTGTGGCAAATGTATGTGATGATGACCGAAACTTATACGCTCAACCGTTTCAAAGATAAAGAATTGGTTTGGCGCGTGGCATTGTTGTTTATCAGTTTCAGCCTTGCCGTTTATCTACTCTGCCCGAATTCGCGTAAAAAAGGCATCGTCTTTTTTATTCTCGGGGGAGGCGGTGCAACCATGTATCTGCTGGCGCGGATGTGGTTGCCCTTCAGTAAATAGTAGGGCCGTCTGAAAATATGGGATTGGCCGCAGGGCGATTCCTAAAACCCACTCACCTTAAGGAGAAATCCATGAATTTACACGAGTATCAGGCTAAAGAACTGCTGGCTAGCTACGGTTTGCCCGTACAAGGCGGTATTTTGGCACACAACGGCGAAGAAGCCGCTGCAGCTTACGACAAATTGGGCGGCAAATTCGCTGTTGTCAAAGCACAAGTACACGCCGGCGGCCGCGGTAAAGCGGGCGGCGTAAAAGTCGTTAAAAGCCGCGAAGAAGCTAAAGAAGTGGCTGAAAGCCTGATTGGCACCAACTTGGTAACTTACCAAACCGATGCCAACGGCCAACCTGTCAACAGCGTTTTGGTTTGCGAAGATATGTATCCTGTTCAAACCGAGCTGTACTTGGGCGCAGTGGTTGACCGTTCTACCCGCCGCGTTACATTCATGGCTTCTACCGAAGGTGGCGTGGAAATCGAAAAAGTTGCTGCCGAAACTCCTGAAAAAATCTTCAAAGTAACCGTTGATCCGCTGGTCGGCCTGCAACCTTGCCAAGCTCGCGAAGTTGCCTTCCAACTGGGCTTGAAAGACAAACAAATCAACGAGTTCGTCAAACTGATGACCGGCGCGTACAAAGCGTTTATCGAAAACGACTTCGCCCTGTTTGAAGTAAACCCATTGGCAGTTCGCGAAAACGGCGCACTGGCTTGCGTGGACGGCAAAATCGGCATCGACAGCAACGCGCTCTACCGCCTGCCAAAAATCGCTGAATTGCGCGACAAATCTCAAGAAAACGAACGTGAGCTGAAAGCTTCTGAATTCGACCTGAACTATGTTGCCCTGGAAGGCAACATCGGCTGTATGGTTAACGGTGCCGGTTTGGCGATGGCCACTATGGACATCATCAAACTCAAAGGTGGCCAACCTGCCAACTTCTTGGACGTTGGCGGCGGTGCAACCAAAGACCGCGTGGTTGAAGCGTTCAAACTGATTCTGGAAGACAAATCCGTTAAAGGCGTATTGATCAACATCTTCGGTGGTATCGTACGTTGCGACATGATTGCGGAAGCCATCGTGGCAGCCGTTAAAGAAATCAACGTCAACGTTCCTGTTGTTGTTCGTTTGGAAGGTAACAACGCCGAACTCGGCGCGAAAATCCTGAACGAATCAGGTCTGAAACTGACTTCTGCAGACGGCCTGAATGACGCAGCCGAAAAAATTGTTGCAGCCGTAAACGCCTAAGGAGAAAAGAATGAGCGTATTGATTAATAAAGACACCAAAGTATTGGTTCAAGGTTTCACCGGTAAAAACGGTACTTTCCACTCCGAACAAGCTCTGGCTTACGGCACTAAAGTTGTCGGCGGCGTTACCCCGGGCAAAGGCGGTCAAACCCACCTGAACCTGCCTGTATTCAACACCATGAAAGAAGCCGTTAAAGAAACCGGCGCTGACGCATCTGTAATTTACGTTCCCGCTCCGTTTGTTTTGGACTCTATCGTTGAAGCAGTTGATTCAGGCGTAGGCTTGGTCGTTGTGATTACCGAAGGCGTGCCTACTCTGGACATGCTCAAAGCCAAACGTTACTTGGAAACCAACGGCAACGGTACCCGCTTGGTCGGCCCTAACTGCCCAGGCGTGATTACTCCGGGTGAGTGCAAAATCGGTATTATGCCGGGCCACATCCACACTCCGGGCCGCATCGGTATTATTTCCCGTTCCGGTACATTGACTTACGAAGCTGTGGCACAAACCACCAAACTGGGCTTGGGTCAATCAACCTGTATCGGTATCGGCGGCGACCCGATTCCTGGTATGAACCAAATCGACGCACTGAAACTCTTCCAAGAAGACCCAGATACCGACGCCATCATCATGATCGGTGAAATCGGCGGTACTGCGGAAGAAGAAGCAGCCGAATACATCCAATCCAACGT
>NZ_JBQCXF010000193.1:0-5258 GCF_051956635.1 Neisseria sp. P0022.S010
TCGACCAATATTTGGTGTACCGGCCGGATTGGATTGATGCGTGGCAGGCTGGGAAGCTGCTGGGTTTGGGCGATGATGAGGATTGGCAGGCGCGGCTGTGGCGTTATTTGGACGATGGCAGCCAATCTGCGCCGCACCGCGTGGCCTTGTGGGAAAAGCTGTTGGCGCAGTTGGATAAATCGGTTTTGCCGCAAAGGCTGTTCGTATTCGGTATTTCGACAATGGCGCCGATGTATCTGCAACTACTGCACCAAATTTCCAAGCATTGCGATGTGTTTGTGTTCGCGCTTAATCCGAGCAGCCAATATTGGGGCGAGGTCATCGATGAGGCGCAGATTTTGAAAAGGGGCGATGAGGCGGATTTGTCGCAGGCAGGACATCCGCTGTTGGCTTCTTTGGGCAAGCAGGGGCGCGATTTCTTTGATTTTCTGTCGGAAGTGGAAACCGAGCAGGATATTCAGGTTTATGAAGAGGGAAAAGACGATACCTTATTGCATTGCCTGCAAAACGATATTCAAAACTTAATCATGCCGTCTGAACGCTTGTATCAACAGAAAGACAGCGAAGCAGGCGGGCAACAGGCTTTGGTTCAAGTCCACGATGCGGACGGCAATCCAGTGTGTGTCGAGCCGGATGAGCTGCTGAATGACGGCTCCGTCAAAATCGTCGCGGCGCACAGCCCTTTGCGCGAATTGCAGATTTTGAAAGAAGAGCTGTCACTGGTGTTACAAAAAAATCCCGACTGGCAGCCGCACGATATTGCCGTGTTGACGCCGAACATCGAGCCGTACAGCCCGTTTATCGAAGCCGTTTTTGGACAGGCGCACGCAGGCAGCCAGGCTTTGCCGTATTCGATTTCGGATGTGAAACTCAGCCGCCGCCAGCCGTTGCTGTATGCTTTGGCGCAAACTTTGGACTTGCTGGAAAGCCGGTTTGAAGTGGACAAGGTTTTGCCTTTGCTGGAAAGCCGGTTGGTGCTGCAACGCTTCGGTTTGAGCGAGGAAGATGTGCCGCTGCTGCATGAGACTGTTGCCGGATTGAATGTGCATTGGGGTTTGGACCAAACCATGCGCGAGGGCAAAGACAACCTCTTTACTTGGCAGCAGGCGGTAGAACGTTTGGCCTTGGGCTGGATGCTGCCTGAAGGCGGCAACGGCATGTGGCAGGGCGTGAGCGCGTGGCATAGCAACGTCAACCAGCTGAACGTGTTCAGCGGTTTTGCCGAATTTGTCCGTACTTTGGCCGATATGGCGGCGCAATGGCAAGAGCCTGCCAATGTGGAAAGCTGGGTGCAGCGTTGCCGTGATTTGCTGGAGAAACTGTTTGCTCCGGATACGGACGACCAATACGCCAAGCAGCAGTTTGAGCAGTCTTTGGCGAAATGGCAGGAAGAGGCACAGTTGGCCGGATTTGACGGATTGTTGCCGTGTAAAACCGTTATCCGCCATACCCGCCGCTTTTTGGACAGCGAAAGCCAAGCCGGATTTTTGAGCGGCGGCATCACTTTTTGCAGTATGGTGCCGATGCGCAGCCTGCCGTTTAAAATGGTTTGCCTGTTGGGTTTGAATGACGGCGATTTTCCGCGCAATACCAAAGCGGCGGTGTTTGACCTGATTGCCAAACATCCGAAAAAAGGCGACCGCGCCCGCCGCGACGACGACCGTTATCTCTTCCTCGAAGCCTTAATCAGCGCGCGCGAAATGCTGTATTTGTCTTATATCGGCCGCGATATACGCAATGATGCCGAGTTCGCGCCGTCTTCGTTAATCAGCGAGCTGCTGGATACCATTGCCGCCATGACGGGGAAAAGCGGGCGCGAGTTGTCGGAGAAATGGGTGAAACATCATCCTTTGCAGGCGTTTTCACGCCGTTATTTCCAACAGGACGCGCTTTCAGACAGCCTCTTCAGTACGCGTCAAGATTACGCCGATGCGTTGAACCAACCGCCAGCGGAAGCGCAGCCGTTTTTCCTTGAGGCTTTAAGTCAGGAAGAACCGTCCAAAACCATTCATCAGGGTGAGCTCATCAGTTTTTGGCGCAACCCTGTCAAAGTTTGGCTGAAGAAAAATTTAAGCTGGGATCAGCCGTATCTGGACGGCGCATGGGAGTCTGCCGAACCGTTTGAGCCGCAACATGAGGGTCGGATTGCCGATGCCTATTTGGATGCGCGGCGCAAAGGGGAAGATTTTGAAGATACGGCCATTCGGCTGAATGCCGAAAGCCTAATGCCGGTGGGCGAGTTGGGCGGTTTATGGCAGAAGCAGTATCAGATATCTGCGAAAAACGTAGATGCCGAGCTGATACGCAGTAACAAAAGGCCGTCTGAACCTTATGAAGAACACTTTGACGGCTTGGTTTTACAAGGCACCATTGGCAATCTTTACGAATGCGGCCGCATTGTGTTCCTAAATCAAAAAGACAATGCGCACAACCGCATTGCCCGTTTATTGGAGCATTTGATTTTTTGCGCCGTCGCCCCTCAATCCGTTGCAAACCGACAAACCCATATTGTCAGCTTGGGGCGGACCGAAACCTATGCCGCCATCGGGCAAGAGGCGGCGAGGGAGCTTTTAAAAGAATGGCTGGTATATTTCCGAATCGGACAAAATACCCCCTTGCCGTTTTTTGCCAAAACCAGCCTTGCCGCAGCGGAGGAGTACAACAAGAAAGAGGATTGGGATGCTGCCTTGAGAAAAGCCCATGATGTTTTTAACGGCAATAAAATGAGCAAAGGGCAGAAGGAATATACCGAAGTGAAGCTGGTGTTTGGCCATTTGGAAGAATCGCCTCTTGATGAGCCGCTATTTGAAAACCTCGTCGTCAATCTGCTTGTTCCGCTTTTGACCGGCGTGGTAGGGAAAACCGATACAACAGAATAGGAGTAAAGCATGGCCACTTATGCAGAATATTTGGATTTTGATACTGAAGAAGACAAATTGAAACAGCAGCAACTCTATCAGGCGACCGAGCTGTCGGCGCAAACGGTAGCGGCGGTTAAAAAGATCAGCCGTCCGCAAAACTGGCTGCTTGCCGCTGCACCATATTGCCCTGATTGCCGCGTGTTTGTGCCGTTTATTCAAAAAATGGCGGAGTTGAACCCCAATATCCGCGTCAACTATATTGCCCGCAACGATTTTGACGACAGCAGCCGTTTTGAGAATCCGCGCCAACAGGAAATCGTCCGCGCCAATCAAAAAATCCCTGCGCTGTTTTTGATGGGGCATGAAGAGGCTGGGCCTGTGTTTAACGAGTTTCCACAAGTGGTGTTGAACCAAATTGCGGCAGATGAAACCCGGCGCACGGAATTGCGCGATGCGTACCGTGCCGGCGAGTTTAATGCCGATATTGAGGCTCAGATTGTAGCGGCGTTGGCATGGGCAGAGTATCGGTGTTGAGCAGATATTGTTGGTGTGTAAGGCTGTGTTTTGAACCGCTTTGATATTTTGCTTTGTAATAAAAAGGCCGTCTGAAAAGATTTCAGACGGCCTTTTTTGATGCTTAACGCTTTATTAAATCTCGATTTTATTCGGCGTAAAGGTTTGCCATTTGTTGCAGGCAGGGCAGTGCCAGAAGAAGACTTGGGATTTGAAGTGGCAGTTGCGGCAGCGGTACATAACGCTTTTTTGCAGCTGGCGGCCGATAATGGAACGAATCATATCGGTATCGGCTTTCCACTCCGGATTCATACTGCTGAGTTTCAAGCCAAGCAGGCGGTACACGCCGTTGAGGTCGGGTTTTTGGCGGACGAGTTCGACAGCGATTTGCGCCGCTTCGGTTTCGCCTTTGAGCAACAGGGCCTTCTCGTAGATGACGTTGATCAGGTCAAGATCGGGGAAGGTTTGCATATAGCCGATAAGGCGGTTGAGGCCTTCTTCCTGCTTGCCTTGCGCGGCATAGGCTTCATAGAGTTTCTCGCCGACCATGCTCAGATAGGCGTGGTTTTGCTGCTCGATGGCGGAATACGCTTCCACTGCGGCAGGGAAGTTGCCCTGACGGTATTCAATGTCGCCGAGAATGATGTTGGCGCGCGTACATTTTTTGTTGGCTTCGAGTGCTTTGCCGATGTTGTAGCGTGCGGTGTCGAAGTTGGATTTGAACAGCGCGGCTTGGGCGATTTCGCAATAAAACTGGGCGATTTCAAACTGGTAGGTTTGTTCGTCATGGCTCAAGAGCTGCGCCATTTCGATGGCTTTTTCCCAGTCGCGGTCTTGTTGGTAGATGCTCAAAAGGTGTTGGCGGGCTTCGCGTGCCATATCGCCTTCCTGCAAACCGAGGAAGATTTGTTCGGCTCGGTCAACCAAGCCTGCGCTTTGGTAGTTTTGCGCCAATTCAAAAAGCACGCGCGCGCGTTTTTCGTTGACTGTGTCGGGCGAATCGAGCAGGGCGCGGTGCATATTGATGGCTTTGTCGTTTTCGCCGCGTTGGCGGTAGAGCTTACCCAAAGTCAGGTTTAAGTCGTATGACTGCGGCTGCTGGTCAATCACTTCCGCCAATTCGCGCGCGGCGCGGCCGCTGTTGCGGTCAACGAGGGCGTCAAGGCTTTTGTAAAACCCTGCCGGTATGCTTTTTGCCTGTTTCAGGACGGTTTTCATATCGACGCGCGCGGCAAACCAGCCCATAGCGAAGAAAACGGGGAGGAGGACGATGGGCAGTAAGATGACCCACAATTCGTTGTCCATGGTATTCCTTTATTGATTGGTGGCGTTACGCTTTGGGAGTGGCTTCGGAAGTCGTTGCCGGTGTTTCGGTTTTGACCGGAGTCAGGTCTTTTTCGGAAAGGTGGGCATGTTTTTTCACTTCGGCGCGCAGACGGTTGTTTTCGCTGCGCAGGGACAGCAGACGGCCGAAGAGGGCAAACATACCGAACACGATACCGATAATAAATGCACTGAAAAGCACGACAATCAGCGGCAGATTGATGTTTTGGCCGGGCAGGTAGAAGAAGGATACGGTGTGGGTATTGGTGATGGCCAGCAGGAGGAAAACAAGAAGAATCAGGATTTTGATGATGGTAGAGATGAGTTTCATGGGTTACTCCGGGTTGGCTGCGGTTGGGGCAGGCCGTCTGAAAAATGGTATCAGTTTAAACGATTTGCCGGATTTCGGATAGGACGGCATGTTTCAGACGGCAGGGGGACAGTGTCTTTATGCTGACGGGTACTTGTCAAACCTATATTGAAAGGCGTATTGTTCAGTCTTTAATTAATTTATTTTGCACATCAGAATAAGAAAGGCAATCATCATGAGCAGACCAGTTC
>NZ_JBQCXF010000194.1:0-5252 GCF_051956635.1 Neisseria sp. P0022.S010
GACATGATCAGTTCATGGGAAGGTAGTTGGCGTTCCGGTTTCATAGTTTCTTCTCCTTTTGATATTTATTTTTAAATTGTCTGAAAACTTCAGACTGCACGTGTGCAAAATCATTCTACCGTTTTTAAACGTTGACTTTCAACCCCTTGCCCTACCCGTTTACAGCCATTTTCTACGCGAAAAGAAAATCAGCAGTCCGATGATGATGCACAGCATCACACCCAAAACCATGAAATAGCCGTAATGCCAATGCAGTTCGGGCATATTGTCGAAGTTCATGCCGTAGATGCCGGTGATGACGGTCAGCGGCATAAAGATGATGGTGATAACCGTCAACACGCGCATTTGCTGGTTCATGCGGTTGGATTGGAAGGAAAGATAAATGTCCATCATGCTCAACACCATATCACGCGAGGCATCAAGCGATTCGATAAGCTGCATATTGTGGTCGTACACGTCGCGCAGATAGACGGTCGATTCGCCTTTGAAAATAGCAAAATCGCCGCGCACGGTCAGTTGGTAGAACACATCGCGCAATGGTAAAAGCGTGCGCCGCAGACGGACGGCATCGCGCTTGAGGCGGTGGATTTTGCCGAGAATGTCGCTGTTTTCGTTTTTAAACAAGGATTTGTCTATGGCTTCGACGCGGTTGTTATACTCTTCCAAGACGATAAAATAGTCGTCCACAATACGGTCAAGCAGGCAATAAGCAAGAAACGCTGTGTTTTTGTTCAAAATATTGTGCGGATTTTCGTGCATCTGCCGGCGGAGATGGCTGAACAAGCCCAACGGTTTTTGTTGGAAAGACAACACAAAATCTTTGCCGATAATCACATACACTTGGTCGGAATGGAGCTTGCCTGCGGAAGCATAGTGGTAAACCTGTGCGGCAGTAAAAACATAGCTGCCGTAGTCTTCGATTTTCGGACGCTGTTTGCGGCTGAGAATATCCTCGATAACCAGCTCATGGATGCCGTAAGGCTCAAGCGCGTGTTTGAGCAAGGCGACATCATTGATGCCGACAAAATGCAGCCAGTTGATTTGGCCTTCTTGCGGACGGGTAATATCGGGCAAGTTTTTTCCGGCAAGATAATCATGCTGAACAAAGGTATCGGCGGAATACAGGGTTTGATGAATAGCAGAGCGCGGCGCATTGTCGGTATTGCTGCGCTGCATGGCTTGGTCTTGCAAAGTGTCGGTTGTTTCAACTGGATTGGCTGGTTTGCTCATAAAGATAAATCATGTTTTTTAGTTAGAATGAATTGTACAGACAGAAAAAGCCGTCTGAAAACTGATTTTCAGACGGCCTGACAATATCGATCAACGCTTTATTAGGCTTTATTAGGCTTGAGGCGCGGTTTTCTCCAGCTCCAATGCAGCGGCAAGCAAGGACAGGCGCGCCATTACGCCGTAAACATAGAGGCGGTTGTGTTCGTTGTCCACGTCGCAGTCTTTTTCAGAGCGCGGCATACCGAGCGAATCCCATTGTTCAAATACACGTTTGCAGGCTTCAGGCGCTTCTTGGGAATTGTCGCCGCTGCCGGTGGGGATGCTGTTGGACAGCGGAACAAACACCATACCGCCTGCATTGAGGTTTTCGTCTGCACCACGGCCTTCATGTACGCGGAAGAAGCCGCCGATAACGAAACGGTCCATCATATAAACGACGGGTTCGCACACGGCGCCGTTCATGGTTTCATAGGTATAAATGCCTTCTTGGACAATCACTTCGCTGACTTCCAAGCCTTCTTTCACCTTCGCCATTTTGTTGCGGTTTTTGCGGTTCAACCCGCGCACTTCGTCAGCGGATTTGACGCTCATCACGCCCATGCCGTAAGTACCTGCGTCGGCTTTGACAATCACGAAAGGCTGGTCGGTAATGCCCAATTCGTCGTATTTGGCTTGAATTTTCGCCAGCACGCGCTCTACCGCTTCCGCCAACGCGTCTTCGCCTTCGCGTTCTTGGAAGTCCAAACCGCCGATTTTTTCGAAATACGGGTTAATCTGCCATTCGTCGATGTCAATCAGCTTGGCAAATTCGGCGGCGACTTGATTGTATGCGCTGAAATGTTCTGTTTTACGGCGCGTCGTCCAACCGCCGTGCAGCGGAGGCAATACGGTTTGGCTGATGCCTTTGAGAATGTCGGGAACACCCGCGGACAAGTCGTTGTTCAACAAGACTACGCAAGGCGAGAAGCCGTCGGCAAGATGGACGCGCTCGCGGGTACGCAATAAAGGTTCCAGCAGGATTTTATCGCCCAGCGCGGTTTCAAACTCGGTCAGCTCGGTAACTTCCGGATTCAGGCTGCCCAAACGGACTTCATACCCTGCCGAACGCAAAATCTCGCTGAGTGCGTAAACGTTTTGCAGGTAAAACGTGTTGCGGGTATGGTTTTCGGGAATAATCAATACGGATTTTGCCGTTTCACAGGCACGCTGTACCGCATCTTGTGCGGCAACCGCCGCCAGCGGGATAAAGTTGGGATTCAAATTATTGAAGCCGCCCGGAAACAGGTTCATATCGATGGATGAAATTTTGTAACCGGCATTACGGATGTCAACCGAACCATAAAACGGCGGACGGTGTTCGTTCCAATGCGAACGGAACCATGCTTCGATTTTGGCGTGGTTGCACAAGATTTTCGCTTCAAACGCCTGAAGTTGCGACAGATGTTCGGCAGCCATTACCGGTAATTTCATTCTCTATACCTCTTGGTAAGTGTGGATGTTGAGTGAGAATGATAGAACTTTTTAGTGCATTTCGACAAGCATTCTTTCAGATAAGATGCATCTTTTTGTCAACAATTCTACAATTTGTCTAATTTTTGATAAGTGTTTTTGAAACTTTGTGACAAATTTTAAAAATTGGACAAATTTCTATTGCACAGCCCCTATAAAAAGCCTAAAATCCGCCCATAAACGCAAACCATCATTCATACCTAACAATAGCAAAGAATACTCATCATGAGCGCACAAACCCTTTACGATAAACTTTGGAACAGCCACGTCGTCCGCGAAGAAGAAGACGGCACTGTCCTGCTTTACATCGACCGCCACCTGGTTCACGAAGTAACCAGCCCGCAAGCATTTGAAGGCTTGAAAATGGCCGGCCGCAAACTCTGGCGTATCGACAGCGTGGTCTCTACAGCCGACCACAACACCCCGACCGGCGACTGGGACAAAGGTATCCAAGATCCGATTTCCAAACTGCAAATCGATACTTTGGACAAAAACATTAAAGAGTTTGGCGCACTCGCCTACTTTCCGTTTATGGATAAAGGCCAAGGCATCGTACACGTTATGGGCCCGGAGCAAGGCGCTACCCTGCCCGGCATGACCGTTGTCTGCGGCGACTCGCACACTTCCACCCACGGCGCATTCGGCGCATTGGCGCACGGTATCGGCACTTCCGAAGTCGAGCACACCATGGCGACCCAATGTATTACCGCAAAAAAATCCAAATCCATGCTGATTGCCGTTGAAGGCCGTCTGAAACCCGGCGTTACCGCCAAAGACGTAGCACTTTATATCATCGGCCAAATCGGTACGGCCGGCGGTACGGGCTACGCCATCGAGTTTGGCGGCGAAGCCATCCGCAGCCTTTCTATGGAAGGCCGCATGACCCTGTGCAATATGGCGATTGAAGCCGGTGCGCGCTCAGGCATGGTTGCCGTCGACCAAACCACCATCGACTATGTAAAAGGCAAACCTTTCGCACCCAAAGGCGAAGCGTGGGACAAAGCCGTCGAATACTGGCGTACGCTGGTGTCTGACGAAGGCGCCGTATTCGATAAAGAATACCACTTCAAAGCCGAAGACATCGAACCTCAAGTAACTTGGGGCACCTCGCCTGAAATGGTTTTGGACATCAGCGGCAAAGTACCTAATCCTGCCGAAGAAGCCGATCCGGTCAAACGCAGCGGCATGGAACGCGCCCTTGAATACATGGGCTTGGAAGCCGGTACACCATTAAACGAAATCCCTGTCGATATCGTCTTTATCGGTTCTTGCACCAACAGCCGTATCGAAGATTTGCGCGAAGCCGCCGCCATCGCCAAAGGCCGTAAAAAAGCGGACAATGTACAACGCGTATTGATTGTTCCCGGCTCCGGTTTGGTTAAAGAACAGGCCGAAAAAGAAGGCTTGCACGAAGTATTTATCGAAGCCGGTTTTGAATGGCGCGAGCCGGGTTGCTCTATGTGCCTCGCCATGAATGCCGACCGTCTGACCCCGGGACAACGTTGCGCCTCCACTTCCAACCGTAACTTTGAAGGCCGTCAAGGCAACGGCGGACGCACCCACCTCGTCAGCCCTGCCATGGCAGCCGCAGCCGCGGTTACCGGCCACTTTACCGACATCCGCACTATGGCTTAAAGTATTTTCAGACGGCCTTTATTGATCAGGCCGTCTGAAACAATACCTTGCTCAAGTAAGTTTTCCTATTGCGCAAAACGTCCGAAAACCTTCTCAATCATTGATAACTCGAAAGGAATCTAGTATGAAAAAACTGTTTGCATTGGCTGCCGCAGCCCTCATCCTGTCAGCTTGTTCCAGCACTTGGTCCGGCGCAAAAAACGATGCCAACCGCAATTGGGACAAAACCAAAGAGACTGCCGAGCGCGTAGCCGATAAAACCAAAGAAACTGCTGAAAACATTGCCGAAAAAACCGGCGAAGCCGTTAAAAAAGGCGGCAATGCAGTGGGCCGCGGCATGAGCCATGTTGGTAACAAAATTGAAGCCGCTACCGAATAATTCGGTAAATCAGGCCGTCTGAAGCTCCTGACTCCGTTTCAGACGGCCTGATACCTTATTACTTGTTCAGAAATTTTCATGATTCCAAGCAAAGGAAGAAACAATGAGTAATCCGTCAAGCTGGTTTGGTATTCACGCTCATGATTTGGATCGCGCCAAAGCCTTTTACGAATCCGTATTCGACAAGCCCCTGCAAGACGTTGGCGGCAACGGATTCCGTTTCATCATTTTCCCAGCCGATTACACCCAACACGGTACGGCCGGCATGATTTGGCATGACAGCAACGCCCAGCCCGGCCACGGTGGTACAACCATTTTCTTTAATTGCCCGGATTGTGCAGAAACAGCAGATAAAGCCGTTGCAGCAGGCGGCAAACTGTTACAAGAGAAATTCCGCATTGCCAACGGCTTTGCAGCATTTATCGAAGATACAGAAGGCAACCGAATCGGTTTGCACAGCACACGCTAACCCGAATAGCCATAAAATTTCCCATTATTA
>NZ_JBQCXF010000195.1:0-5243 GCF_051956635.1 Neisseria sp. P0022.S010
TGCGTGATTTCAATGAGAAATTGGCGATTTTGAACTTCAGCCAGTTTACCGCGCCGACTTTGGTTACCACACGTTCCGCCGATGTCCGTGCCTTTTTGAAAGAACACGGCGACATCATCATCAAACCTTTGGACGGCATGGGTGGTATGGGCATTTTCCGCCTGACCGAATCCGACCCCAATATCGGCAGTATTTTGGAAACCCTGATGCAGCTTGATTCACGCACCATCATGGCACAACGTTATATTCCTGAAATCGTACATGGCGACAAGCGCATTCTGATTATCGGCGGGGAAGTCGTTCCGTATGCTTTGGCGCGCATTCCGCAAAATGGCGAAACGCGCGGCAACTTGGCTGCCGGCGGCCGCGGTGTGGCGCAGGAATTGAGCGAGCGCGACCGTGAGATCGCAGAAACCCTTGCGCCTGAATTGAAGCGCCGTGGTATTTTGCTTGCAGGTTTGGATGTCATCGGCAGCAACCTGACTGAAGTCAACGTAACCAGCCCGACCGGCTTCCAAGAAATCATGAAGCAAAAAGATTTCAACGTTGCCGCCATGTTTGCAGATGCCGTGGCATCTTGGGCAAAACAATAAATCCAAAGGCCGTCTGAAAATTGATCCGACCGTTTTTTCAGACGGCCTTTTTATGTTGAGTATATGATGAAACCATCTTCCTACGCTTCCGAGAAAAAAGGAAAAAACGGTATCAAGCGCATTATCAATGCGTTTGGTTATTCCAAAGACGGACTGGCTGCCGCGTATCGTTATGAAAGCGCATTTCGCCAAGTTTTTTGGCTGAACCTGATTTTAATTGTCTTGGCTTTGTTCCTTGATTTCGGCCCGGTCACCAAAATGGTGCTTGTTGTCGCATCGTTTATTTCACTGATTACCGAATTGTTTAATACCGCCATCGAGGCAGCTGTTGACCATACCTCTACTGAAAAACACGAGCTGGCCAAGCGTGCCAAAGATGCCGGTTCGGCCGCGCAACTGATGGCTTTGTTAATGTTATTTATTGTTTGGATTGTTGCATTAACTGCTTAGAAATGTGGTAATATGGTAATTCATTAGGATTAGATAGTATTACTTAATCTATATCAAAGTTTTCAGACGGCCTTCGGTTGTAAGATGAAGGCTGTATATCCCAGCCATTTGGCAAACATAAGGAGCAAAACATGAAAAAATTAATGGCAACCCTGATTCTGGCAGGCTTAGCAACTTCCGTATCTGCAGCCGGTATCCATATTGAAGACGGTTGGGCACGTTCTACCGTTGAAGGTATGAAAATGGGTGGCGCATTCATGAAAATCCACAACGATGAAGCTAAAAAAGACTTCTTGGTTGGCGGCAGCAGCCCGGTAGCCGAGCGTATCGAAGTACATACCCATGTAAACGACAACGGCGTAATGCGCATGCGCGAAGTTAAAGGCGGCATCCCGCTGGAAGCAAAAGACGTAACCGAGCTGAAACCAGGCAGCTACCACGTTATGTTCATGGGTCTGAAAAAACCGCTGAAAGAAGGCGAAAAAGTACCTGTTACCCTGAAATTCAAAAATGCCAAACCTCAAACCGTACAACTGGAAGTGAAAACCGCACCGCAATCCGGCATGGATCACGGTCACGGTCATGGTCACGGTGGCGCGCATCAGCACTAATTGCTTGAATTTGCATATAAAGGCCGTTTGAAAGTCATTGGGCTTTCAGACGGCCTTTTCTGTCGTTAAATCAAAATGTGCTAAAATCACGCTTTAAAAAATGCATTTGAAACCCACATTCCCCTCATGAATACTACTAACACACCAACAAACATCATCGTCGGCCTCTCCGGCGGCGTCGATTCATCTGTTACCGCGGCCCTGCTCAAACAGCAAGGCCATCAAATCAGCGGCGTGTTCATGCAGAACTGGGAAGATGACGACAACGACGAATATTGCAGCATCAAACAAGACTCCTTTGATGCCATTGCCGTTGCCGATATCATCGGTATCGATATCGACATCGTCAATTTTGCCGCGCAATATAAAGACAATGTATTTGCCTATTTCCTCAAAGAATACAGCGCAGGCCGCACGCCAAATCCGGATGTCTTGTGCAATGCCGAAATCAAATTCAAATGCTTTTTGGATTATGCCATTGAGCAGGGCGTCGATACCATTGCCACCGGACACTATGCCCGCAAAGAAGTTCGCAATGGCGTGCATTACCTGCTCAAAGGCTTGGATCAAAACAAAGACCAAAGTTATTTCCTGTACCGCCTCAAACCTTTCCAACTTGAGCGCGCGATTTTCCCATTGGGCGAGTTAGAAAAGCCTGAAGTCCGCCGTCTTGCCGAAGAATTCAAATTACCGACTGCAACCAAAAAAGACAGTACCGGTATTTGCTTTATCGGTGAACGTCCGTTCCGCGAATTTCTGCAAAAATATCTGCCAACCAATAATGGCAAAATGGTTACCCCTGAAGGCAAAGTAGTCGGCGAACACGTCGGCTTGATGTTTTACACGCTGGGTCAACGCAAAGGCTTGGGTATCGGCGGCGCAGGCGAACCATGGTTTGTCGCGGCCAAGGATTTGACCAAAAACGAACTGATTGTCGTGCAAGGTCATGATCATCCTTTGCTTTATACGCAAAGCCTGATTATGAACGATTTGAGTTTTACATTGCCCGAACGTCCGAAAGAAGGACGCTATACCTGCAAAACGCGCTACCGTATGGCCGACGCGCCTTGTACGTTGCGTTACTTGAATGATGAAACCATCGAGCTTGTCTTTGACGATCCACAATGGGCAGTAACTCCCGGACAATCTGCGGTACTGTACGACGGCGATGTGTGCTTGGGCGGCGGTATCATCATGTCCACCGACAAGCCTGTCATTATTACTACTTAATAAAAGGGCCGTCTGAAAACGAAGTAGCAGATTGAAATAAAGCCTTTCAGACGGCCTCGACTTCAAAAAATAACTCAATAAAAGACTGATCAATATGGAAAAACTCTGGCTCAAAAGCTATGAACAAGGCGTAAACCCTGAAATCGATATTTCTCAATACAGCTCCATCAGCGACGTATTCCGTCAAAGTGTCGAGAAATTTGCGGATAAACCTGCTTTTCAAAACATGGGTAAAACGCTGACTTATGCCGAAGTGGGCAAGTTGGCGACCGATTTTGCGTCTTACCTGCAAAATGTATTGAAACTGCCGCGCGGTGAGCGTGTGGCGATTATGATGCCGAACGTTTTGCAATATCCGATTGCGCTTTTCGGTATTCTGCAGGCAGGCTTGGTGGCAGTGAATACCAATCCGCTTTATACACCGCGCGAGTTGGAGCATCAGTTGAAAGACAGCGGCGCGACAACGATTGTCGTGTTGGAGAACTTTGCCAATACGTTGGAGCTGGTGTTGCCGCGTACGCAAATCAAACATGTAATTGTCGCGTCGGTCGGCGAAATGTTCGGCATGATTAAAGGCGCATTGATGAACTTCGTCATCCGCAAAGTGAAAAAAATGGTGCCGGAATACCGCATTCCCAATACCGTGACTTTTCAGACGGCCTTGAAGCAAGGTGCGGCAAATACGTTCAAACCAGTCGAGTTGACACGCGACGATACTGCTTTGCTGCAATATACAGGCGGCACGACCGGTTTGGCAAAAGGCGCCGTCCTCAGCCACGGCAATATCTGCGCCAATATGTTGCAGGCAAAAGAATGGATTAAAAACAGCCTGCACGAAGGCAAAGAAACGGTCATTGCCGCGTTGCCGCTGTATCATATCTTTGCCTTGACGGTGAACCTGATGATCTTTGCGAATACCGGTTCTAAAATCATCCTGATTACCAATCCGCGCGATATGAAAGGATTTATCGGTGAATTGAAAAAAGAGCCGATTAGCGTATTCATCGGTGTGAATACTCTGTTTAATGCGATGGTCAACCGTCCGGATTTTGCCGAAGTTGATTTTTCCCGTTTGAAGCTGACTTTGGGCGGCGGTATGGCAACGCAAAAAGCCGTGGCGGAAAAATGGAAACAAATTACCGATACGCCGATTGTGGAAGCTTACGGTTTGACCGAGGCCAGTCCGGGCGTATGTTGTAATCCTTTGAATATCGAAGCTTACAGCGGTGGTATTGGTCTGCCTGTTTCTTCAACCGAGGTCGAATTGCGTGATGCAGACGGCAAAGAAGTGCCTATCGGACAACCGGGCGAATTGTGGGTGCGCGGCCCGCAAGTGATGAAAGGCTATTGGAATCGTCCTGAAGAAACCGCCAAAGCAATCGATGCACGCGGCTTTTTGGAGACCGGCGACATTGCCGTGATGGATGAAAAAGGCTGGCTGAAGCTGGTGGACCGCAAAAAAGATTTGATTGTGGTATCCGGTTTCAATGTGTATCCGAACGAAATCGAAGAAGTGGTGGCCGGCAACGACAAAGTCTTGGAAGTCGCCTGTATCGGCGTGAAAAGTGAGAAAACCGGTGAAGCGATTAAGGTCTTCGTTGTACGCAAAGATCCATCTTTGACTAAGGAAGAGTTGATCGATTTCTGCCGCAAAGAACTGACCGCTTATAAAGTGCCGAAAGACATCGAATTCCGCGACGAGTTGCCAAAATCCAACGTTGGCAAAATCCTGCGCCGCGAGCTGCGCTGATATATAGAAACAGTATGATAAGGCCGTCTGAAAGTTTTGAACTGCACCCCCAAAGTTGGACATCCCCCCCTCCAACTCACAAGGTGCAGTTTTTTTATGAGCAAATATACATTACACTTCAAATACCAAGCCGTACTCCACTACCTGCACATACGCAGCCAACAGCGTACCGCAGACCACTACGGCATCTCACGAACCCACCTGCGACGATGGATACGCGCCTATCAGGAAGGCGGTATCGGCGCACTCGAACATCCACAATCCAAAACCATGACCGACCACCGCAAAAACCCCTTCATCGCAGATAAACCCGACCACGAAAAACACAGGCAGAGCTTATCGAAGAGTTGTGCTATATGCGCGCAAAGGTTGCCTACCTAAAGGAGTTGAAAGCCCTCAGCAAAAAGCGGACCGAAAAGGACAAAGCCAAACCGTCCAAACACTGAGGGCGCAACACCCGCTCAAATACCTGCTGCACATCGCAAACCTGCCCAAAAGCAGCTTTTACTACCACCATCAAGACCGGCCCGACCCCGATGCAGCCGACAAAGCCCTTATCGCCGAAATCTACGAACGGCATAAAGGACGCTACGGGCAAAGGCGCATTGC
>NZ_JBQCXF010000196.1:0-5241 GCF_051956635.1 Neisseria sp. P0022.S010
ATTATTCTCAACTTCTTTTGCCTCATTTTTTTTGAATCATTCACTCCGTCAACATTTAGGAATCGTGCTATAATTACCAGTTATCTTTTTTTTAAGCACCTAGCTGAAACACATAAATCATCATGAAACAAATCCGCAATATTGCCATCATCGCCCACGTCGACCATGGCAAAACCACATTAGTTGACCAATTGCTGCGTCAGTCCGGTACATTCCGTTCCAACCAGCAAGTAGAAGAGCGCGTAATGGACAGCAACGATCTTGAAAAAGAGCGCGGCATTACCATTCTCGCTAAAAATACCGCTATCGAATACGAAGGCTACCACATCAACATCGTAGATACCCCGGGACACGCCGATTTTGGTGGCGAAGTGGAACGTGTATTGGGCATGGTTGACTGCGTCGTACTGTTGGTTGACGCACAAGAAGGCCCTATGCCGCAAACCCGTTTCGTGACCAAAAAAGCCTTGGCTTTGGGTCTGAAACCTATCGTTGTTATCAACAAAATCGATAAACCGTCTGCCCGTCCAAGCTGGGTTATCGACCAAACATTCGAATTGTTCGACAACTTGGGCGCAACCGACGAACAATTGGACTTCCCTATCGTCTATGCTTCCGGCCTGTCCGGCTTTGCCAAATTGGATGAAAACGACGAGAGCAGCGATATGCGCCCTCTGTTCGAGACCATTTTGAAACACACGCCTCCTCCAAGCGGTAACGCAGACGCAACACTGCAACTGCAAATTTCCCAACTGGACTACGACAACTACACCGGCCGCCTCGGTATCGGCCGCATCCTGAACGGCCGCATCAAACCCGGCCAAGTCGTTGCCGTCATGAACCATGAAGAACAAGTTGCCCAAGGCCGTATCAACCAACTTTTGGGTTTCCAAGGCTTGGAACGCGTACCTTTGGAAGAAGCTGAAGCCGGCGACATCGTGATTATTTCCGGTATCGAAGACATCGGTATCGGCGTAACCATTACCGACAAAGACAATCCTAAAGGCTTGCCTATGTTGAGTGTAGACGAGCCGACCCTGACCATGGACTTTATGGTCAATACTTCTCCTTTGGCCGGTACTGAAGGCAAATTCGTGACTTCCCGCCAAATCCGCGACCGCCTGCAAAAAGAGTTGCTGACCAACGTCGCCCTGCGCGTGGAAGATACTGCCGATGCCGACGTGTTCCGCGTATCCGGACGCGGCGAACTGCACCTGACTATTTTGCTGGAAAACATGCGCCGCGAAGGTTTTGAACTGGCAGTCGGCAAGCCGCGCGTCGTGTACCGCGACATCGACGGTCAAAAATGCGAACCTTATGAAAACCTGACCGTGGACGTACCGGACGAAAACCAAGGCGCAGTAATGGAAGAACTCGGCCGCCGCCGCGGCGAACTGACCAATATGGAAAGCGACGGCAACGGCCGTACCCGCCTCGAATACCATATTCCCGCGCGCGGCTTGATCGGTTTCCAAGGCGAATTCATGACCCTGACGCGCGGTGTCGGCCTGATGAGCCATGTATTCGACGACTACGCGCCCGTGAAACCCGATATGCCCGGCCGCCACAACGGCGTACTGATTTCCCAAGAGCAAGGTGAAGCCGTCGCTTATGCCTTATGGAATCTGGAAGACCGAGGTCGTATGTTCGTATCGCCCAACGACAAAATCTACGAAGGCATGATTATCGGTATCCACAGCCGCGACAACGATTTGGTGGTCAACCCTCTGAAAGGTAAAAAACTGACCAACGTCCGTGCCAGTGGTACAGATGAAGCCGTGCGCCTGACTACGCCTATCAAATTGACTTTGGAAGGTGCAGTTGAGTTCATTGACGATGACGAACTGGTTGAAATCACGCCACAATCCATCCGCCTGCGTAAACGCTACCTGAGCGAATTGGAACGTCGCCGTCATTTCAAAAAACTGGACTAATTCTGTTTGATTGATACGTTTTAAAATTAAGGCCGTCTGAAAAGTGTTTTAGAAATCTTAGATTTCATTTTTACACTTTCAGACGGCCTTTTATCATCTGTTCAAATAAAGTAAATCGGCATTTCTTCTGCTTGTACTGCTGCCTCATCAGTACGATCATTCTTACGATATTGCCCCGGCGATATCCCATATTGCTTTTTAAATGCCTTGCCAAAATGCGTTTCCGATTGAAAACCGACCGAGAGCGCAACCGATAAAACCGAATCAGCCGTCTGTTTCAACAATAATGCCCCTTGCTGCAAGCGGATACTGTTTACAAAGGCATGCGGGCTTGTTCCTGTCTGCTGCTTAAATACCCGCATCAACTGGGCGCGAGATAAGTTGGCTATCGCGGTCATTTTCTCGATATTCCATTCCTCTTCCGGCTTATCCACTACTGCCTGAAGTAGATTCCGCAGGCGTTTGTCCTGCCAACCATTCAGCAAACCGCTTAATTGCGCTTCCCCATTTTTCTCCAGGCTGGCTCGAAGTAGAAATACCAACAATACCGAAGCCAATGCGTTCACAACCGCTACCGAGCCAGACAAAGCCTGACCGCTCTCATACTGCAACAATGCCACCAAATACTGCAAAGAAGGATGGTTGATATTCAGTAAAACCGTATCAGGCAGCCCTGCCATAATATCCGCCTGCGCTTCATATTCAAACCGTGCGCAGAAAAGATGCAAAGCCGCATCGCCTCCTGCATGACTCTGCTTGACTTTAAATGCGCCTCTTTCACTCGTCAGCACGCTGACACCGAGATTTTCACAACTGCTATCACTGCTCAAAGTGTGTCCTACGCTGCGCGGGAAAAAAATGATATCCCCCGCACTCAGCAGCCTTGCCTCTTGCTCCCCATCAATTCGGATATAACCTGAACCGGCAGTTACGATATGCACCAAACCATGCGCACGCTTTGGTTCATGCCGCACATACCACTCCCCCTGAAACAGACATTGAACATCCACGCTGCCTTTTACCTGCGCCAATTCGACCAGCCTATCCACAATATCCATAGTGTTTTTTACCAATAAATGAGATGTTTTGACGAATTAAATCTTACGATTATTGCAATAATACACACACCAAACACAAACGGATAGGATTTTTTATCTTATCCACTCACATTAAGAAAGGACATATCATGTTTAAAGACTGGCCTGAACATACCGCCTTAGTAAAAAAATCATTCGGTGAACTTGGTAAAAAACATCCTAAAATGCTGCAAGCCTACGGCGCACTGGATCAAGCAGCCGCTGCCGAAGCACTGGATGCCAAAACACGCGAACTGATCGCCATTGCCGTTGCCATTACCACACGTTGCGAAAGCTGCATCAGCGTGCATGCCGCCGCAGCAGCCAAAGCAGGTGCAACCGAAAGCGAAATCGCAGGCGCATTGGCCACCGCTATCGCACTGAATGCTGGTGCCGCTTATACCTACGCTTTACGCGCTTTGGAAGCAGTAGAAACCCAACGCTAATCGGTTTATAAAATCAGGCCGTCTGAAAGCCTACTCCCCTTTCAGACGGCCTGATGAAATGCTAAACTGATAAAGTTATCATATTGTTTTCTGTCTAATAGGAGATTGAACCATGAAGAAACTGCTGACTGCCGTACTTTTTGCCGCCGCTGTTGCCACTCCTTTGGCCGCTTCCGCTGCCTCTTTGCCTAAAGTTGAAAAAAGCGCGGCACAGCCTGCAAAAGCAAAAGGCGTTTGGATTGATGTCCGCTCTGCCGAAGAATTTAAAGAAGGCCATTTGCAAGGTGCACTCAATATTCCGCATGACCAAATCGTTGACCGCATCAAATCCGTCAGCCCGGATAAAAACGCACCGGTAAACCTCTACTGTCGCAGCGGCCGCCGTGCAGAAGCCGCGCTGACTGAGCTGAAAAAAGCCGGCTACACCAACGTAACCAACCATGGCGGTTATGAAGACTTGGTGAAAAAAGGTTTGAAATAAATCTGGTTGATTTTAAAAAGGCCGTCTGAAACTTTTCAGACGGCCTTTATTGCCATTACAGACAGCAACTTCCAAATCTCAAACGTTTGCTGAGACCGGTTTCGTGAATCAATTGTTTGATAACCAAAATATTGGTGTTATCGGCCAACGCGCGAATGCTGTGCGCCTCCATCGGCTCAAGACGGATAACTTGCAAGCCTTCGGTTTGCAAAACTTCGTCCACCGTTTTGATTTCGGCCTTGCCGTTTAAAACCAAAAGCAAAATAATCGCATCCGCCTCATAGGCCGGAATTTCATTATCCTTCTGCAGTGAAAGCTGAACAATCTCCTGATTGCCGTCTGAAGCAATCACGCCGCCCAATAAAGCTTTAGGGTCTAACTCATAATGTTTCATTATTATCCTTTCCGCCCAAACGTTGCCGATTCGTGGACAATCGCTCAAGCAAACCAGTACAATACCGCCCATCTTACCGATAGACACAATATTGTCACATGAACATATTAATCTCAAACGACGATGGTTATCTTGCACCCGGTTTGGCAGTTTTGGCAAGAGTGTGCGCAGAATTTGCCAATGTCAGGGTGGTTGCGCCCGAACGCGATCGCAGCGGCGTCAGCAATTCCCTGACTTTAGACCGTCCTTTACAACTGAAACAGGCGGAAAACGGGTTTTACTATGTTAACGGTACCCCAACCGACTGCATTCATGTCGGCCAGCATGCCCTTGCAGACTTCAAACCCGACTTAGTCTTGTCCGGCATTAACAACGGTGCGAACATGGGCGACGATACGCTTTATTCCGGTACGGTTGCCGCCGCAACGGAAGCTTATCTGATGGGCATTCCCGCTATTGCCTTTTCGCTTGCCGATTCAAGCGGCCGTTATTGGGAAACCGCAGAAAAAGCCGCTTGGATACTGCTTTCCTACTTTCTCAAACGCCCTATTTCCGAACCCATCTTATGGAACATCAATATCCCAGCCGTCGCACCTGAGGATATCCAAGGCATAAAAATTACACGGCTCGGCCGCCGTCATCATGAACAAAGCATTGTTCCCATGTATAATCCACGTGGCGAACAAATTTATTGGATTGGGCCTGTCGGCGATGTTTCCGACAGCGAAGAAGGTACCGACTTTGGCGAATGCGCGTCCGGCTTCATCACGATTACCCCCCTGCAAGTCGATTTGACTGCCTACGGACAAATGGAGCAAACCGCTTCCTTTTGGTCAGAAATCCCTGCGCCTTAACAGTCCCTAACAGCCGAACACTTGAGAAACAAGCATATTTTTATTATGATATGCTC
>NZ_JBQCXF010000197.1:0-5236 GCF_051956635.1 Neisseria sp. P0022.S010
ATTTGAATACTTTGCAGAAAATTGCTGAAGTATTGGAAGTTCCACCAGCCTTTTTTTTCAGTGATGATGAATTTTCTGTAAAAATTTTAGATTTATATAAGAATAATTAAGGTGTGTTGTGATGAGGCCGTCTGAAAAAATATTTTCAGACGGCCTTTTGTGTACAAAAGCTGTTAAAATCGAAGCTATAACCGTTTATCCGCAGGCATCTTATGAATCCCTTGATCTCCGACTTCCAAACTCAGCAACAACGTACTCCCGTCATCGTCGCCCTCGATTTTGCCAACGAAAAAGATACGCTCGGATTTGTCCGCAACCTTGATCCGACATTGTGCCAAATCAAAATCGGCAAAGAGCTGTTTACCGCGACGGGGCGCAGTTTGGCGGAAAGCCTGATTCATCAGGGTTTCAAACTCTTTCTCGATTTGAAATACCACGACATTCCCCACACCGTCGCGCAGGCGTGCAAAGTCGCCGCCGACATGGGCGTGTGGATGGTTGATATGCACGCATCGGGCGGCCGCCGCATGATGGAAGCCGCCGCCGAAGCCGTTGCCGGATACGGCACGAAGCCGCTCCTAATCGGCGTGACCGTGTTGACCAGCATGGAACAAAGCGATTTGGCGGAAATCGGTTTGAACATCGCCCCTGAAGAACAAGTCATCCGCTTGGCGAAACTGGCGCAAAGTTCGGGCTTGGACGGCGTGGTCTGTTCCGCCCAAGAAGCCGCGCCGCTACGCCGCGAATTGGGACAGGATTTTGTCTTGGTAACGCCCGGCATCCGTTTGGACGTTGCCGGCAACAACGACGACCAACGCCGCATCATGACGCCCGCCGAAGCATTGGCGGCAGGTTCGACTTATCTGGTGATGGGCCGACCTGTTACCCAAGCCGCCGATCCGGTAGCCGTATTGCGCGAAGTGAACTGCGTGGCGAACCTTGAAGCAAACTGATTTTCAGACGACCTTACAGGTTGAGGCCGTCTGAAAAAACACAACGGAGGCAATATGCCCACCAAGTTCCAACAAGAAACCCTCAAATCCCGTTTCGCACAAGCCAAAGTCCTGGTTGTCGGCGACGTGATGCTCGACCGCTATTGGTTTGGCGACGTATCCCGTATTTCGCCCGAAGCCCCCGTTCCGGTGGCGAAAATCGGACGTATCGACCAACGCGCGGGCGGAGCGGCGAACGTTGCGCGCAACATCGCTTCGTTGGGTGGCAATGCAGGGCTGTTGTCGGTAACCGGCGATGATGAAGCCGCCAACGCACTCGATGCGCTGATGGCGCAGGACGGCGTTACCTCCTATCTGATGCGCGACAAACAAATCGCCACCACCGTCAAACTGCGCGTCGTCGCCCGCAACCAGCAGCTTATCCGCCTTGATTTTGAAGAATCGCCTCATCGTGAGGTGTTGGAACAAATTAAGCATCAATATCGAGAAGTGTTGCCTGAATACGATGCCATTATTTTTTCAGATTACGGCAAGGGCGGTTTGTCGCATATTTCTGATATGATCGATTGGGCGAAACAGGCCGGTAAACCCGTTTTAATCGACCCGAAAGGCGATGATTACGAAAAATACGCCGGCGCTACGCTGATTACGCCTAACCGTGCAGAGTTGAAAGAAGTGGTGGGAAGTTGGAAAAACGAAAACGATTTGACCAAAAAAGCCCAGAATCTGCGCCGTCATCTTGATTTGACCGCTATTTTGTTGACCCGAAGCGAAGAAGGTATGACCTTGTTTAATGAGGGCGAGCCGATTTATCAGCCTACACGAGCCCAAGAAGTCTATGATGTATCGGGTGCGGGCGATACCGTTATTGCCGGAGTGGGCTTGTGTTTGGCCGCTGGTTATACCATGCCTGAAGCCATGCACCTTGCTAATACTGCGGCAGGGGTTGTCGTGGCGAAACTTGGTACGGCTGTTTGCTCGTTTGCTGAATTGACTAAGGCATTGGAAGAGTAATAATTGCTGTTTCAGACGGCCTTAAAACCTAAAGGCCGTCTGAAAATAGAGTTGGAAAATAATCTAGACAGACAAGTTTTTATTTTCAGACGGCATGATTTCTTCTTTAAGGCCGTCTGAAAAATCAAAATAAAGGAAATTCATTATGACCATTATCGTAACAGGCGCGGCCGGCTTTATCGGCAGTAACATCGTCAAAGCCCTCAACCAACGCGGCATTACCGACATCGTCGCCGTCGACAACCTGACCCGTGGCGAAAAATTCAAAAACCTTGCCGAGTGCGAAATCGCCCACTACCTCGACAAACACGAATTCATCCGCCAAGTGCGCGGCCATCTTCTGCCTTACGAAAACATCGAAGCCGTCTTCCACCAAGGCGCGTGTTCCGACACCATGAACCATGACGGCCTTTACATGATGGACAACAACTACCAGTACACGCTCGACCTCTTGGACTGGTGTCAGGACGAACGCATCCCCTTCCTCTACGCCTCCAGCGCCGCCGTGTACGGCAAAGGCGAAATCTTTCGCGAAGAGCGCGAACTCGAAAAACCGCTCAACGTGTACGGCTACTCCAAATTCCTGTTCGACCAAGTATTGCGCCGCCGCATGAAAGAAGGCCTGACCGCCCAAGTCGTCGGCTTCCGCTACTTCAACGTTTACGGACAACACGAACAACACAAAGGCCGCATGGCATCCGTCGCCTTCCACCATTTCAACCAATACCGCGAACACGGTTACGTCAACCTGTTCGGAGCCAACGACGGCTACGGCAACGGCGAACAAACCCGCGACTTCGTCAGCGTCGAAGACGTTGCCAAAGTCAACCTCTACTTCTTCGACCACCCCAACCTCTCCGGCATCTACAACCTCGGCACCGGCCGCAGCCAACAGTTCAACGAACTCGCCGCCTCCACCGTCAACGCCTGCCGTGCAGCCGAAGGCAAACCTGAAATGAGTTTGAAAGAGTTGGTTGAAGAAGAACTTATCCGTTATATCCCATTCCCCGATGCACTTAAAGGCAAATATCAGAGCTTTACTCAAGCGGATATCACCAAGCTGCGCGAAGCCGGGTATAAAGAAGAATTCTTGGATGTAAAACAAGGTGTCAGCCGTTACGTTAAATGGATGCTGGAGAACTTGGTTTAATAAATAGTACAGTAATGTTGTCTGAGAATAAAACCGACTTACCTGTTTGGGTAAGTCGGTTTTATTTTACTAAGATAGTATAAAAATTTAGTTGTATTCTTAGTGATCGGTAGTTGCAATACGGTTAATTTGCCAATCTAAAAATTGAGTGTAAACACTACCTCGTTCAATAAAAGGTATATCTTCAGCAGGTGGTTGGCTGATTTCAGCTTCTGCTGTTTGCAGCCCCTGATTATCCCAACGATGGAACTCCTGATTGTTTAAATTATAAAAACCATGTTTGGTGATTAAAACTTCAGGATTATAACCATAGCCACACCATGAAGAATCAACAGTAGGTGTAGTCAAATTACAACCGGTTTGATAATAAGGTATTTCTGATAGGCTAAGATTATATAACGTTGGCAAAATGTCTTTATGTGAGCCTGCCCGCTCAGGATGATATTCTGCATTGGAGCGGTAAGTAGGTGGAACATAAAGATAGAATGGTACACTGTGGCCAAGGGCAATTTCATTAGGTGCAGGATAACTGATTGCTCGCATATTATGGTCTCCAGTTGCAGCAATAATAGTATCCGGTGCAATAGATTTTGTATGACTAATGAAGCGTCCAAGTTGGTCGTTGCTATATCGGAATGTGTTAAAAATCTCATTCAATTCTTTTCCTGTTGCTAGACTGGAAAGTCGCTGTTTTTCTTGCTCAGTGAGATGAAAATCTTTAGTTGGGTTAGGTTTAGGTAATTGATATGGGGGGTGATTAGTTACTGATAGCATCATGACGAATACGGGGGTATTATTTTTTTTTGCTTGTTTCAACTCGTCTTCTGCATATCGGAACATAAATTCATCAGGTACTCCCCATGTGCTGGATTGGGCTTCAGGGTAGCGTGCTTTGATCGCATTTTCATCAATAATTTCATGTACACCCAAATGACGCAGAAAACTATCAAAATCACGCCACCCCCCATTACCGGCAGTGATATACACAATACGATATCCTGCATCAAGATATGGTTTAAACATGTTTCCAGGAAAAGTTTTATTTTTAGCAGCAGATTGGCTAAGGTTAAGGCGTGGGCTACGAATAAAAAAACGGTGTAGTGAGTCGCTAGTGCCATCACCCTCAGAGATAAAACGTGAATAAACCCAATCTTCTTTCCAATGTTTATCTAATTCACCTAATAGATCTCGTTCAGGCGTATTTAGAGAAAGCAAGTGAGTGCTCATACTTTCCATAACAGCAAATACAACGTTGGGCTTATGTTGTTCAACAATCAAATTTTTATTAGTTTGTGTAAATAAGCGATTTAAATTGGCATCAGCTTTTTGATTTTGTAGACGATTCATCAGTTCAATACCATCTGAATCGGTAACCTCGATAAAATTATTACTGTTTCGATGTTCTGCAAAAGCCCAATTTAAAGAAATTAGTGCATTGGGAACTAATTTATTTATTTGCGGTAAGGTTGAAATTTGCATGGAAGTTTGACGTAAAGGGAATTTACCAAACGAACCACGTATACCAATACTTAAGATTAAGATAGGTATCATTATGATAGCAACCCAAGTTGCTTTGCTTGTAGTAGTAGCAGAAAAAGAGTATCTGTTAATTTGGGAAAAACATTTCCAAAAAAGGGTTACTGCTATGGCTAAAGCAATTAATCCCCAAATAATTGGGAAATCGGACCAAATAGTTTTGAGTACGGCTACAGTATCTTCCTCTGCAAGACCAAAAATAAAAACATCGAATTGGCGTTCGTAGACTCCATAATAAAACCAATTCCCTATAGCCAGAGCAGAAACGATAGATAACAATACTGTAGACAATAGAGCTTGAATCCGTCCATATGCTACAACAGTTTTTGAATTTAATAAGCTGAATAATCCCAGTAAAAATGGTAATGCCGTTAATACAGAAGCAGCTTTGATATCAAATAATAACCCTTTGAGCATAAGCTGGATAATATCCTCGGAATAACGACTACGGATATCATCTGATAGATAATATTGTGACATTAAACACCGTTCAATAAAAAGAATTAGAACAGTGCAAAGCCATAATGAAAAAGAATTACATAGAATTTTTTTGTAGGTAAGTAGACGAGACATTTTTTAGATA
>NZ_JBQCXF010000198.1:0-5151 GCF_051956635.1 Neisseria sp. P0022.S010
AGATGTGGAGAAGAGACAGGCCTTGTACGGCAGAGAGTTCTTCAACGATTTTGGCTTCGTCGGCAGTCAAAGCGGCTGCCAATGGAGCAAATGCGGCTTTCAGTTCGGCATCTTTGTCTTGTGCTGCCAATTCTTGCGCCCAGTAGAGGGTGAGGTAGAAATGGCTGCCGCGGTTGTCAAGTTCGCCTGCTTTGCGTTTGGGCGATTTGTCGTTCAACAACAGTTTTTCGGTAGCGGCATCGAGTGTATCGGCGAGGACTTGGGCTTTGGCGTTGCCGGTTTTTTGCGCCAGATGTTCAAACGATACGGCAAGCGCGAGGAATTCGCCCAAAGAGTCCCAACGTAGGTGGTTTTCTTCGAGGAATTGTTGGACGTGTTTCGGTGCGGAGCCGCCCGCGCCGGTTTCAAACATACCGCCGCCATTCATCAATGGAACGATAGACAGCATTTTCGCGCTGGTGCCGAGTTCCAAAATCGGGAACAGGTCGGTCAGATAATCGCGCAGGACGTTACCGGTTACGGAAATGGTGTCTTCGCCGTTTTTCAGACGACCCAAGCTGAACTTGGCGGCTTCTTCGGGAGCGAGGACGCGGATGTCGAGGCCGTTGGTATCCAGTTCGGCAAGGTAAGCTTTAACCTTGGCGAGCAGGCTCTTGTCGTGCGGACGGTTTTCGTCGAGCCAGAATACGGCCGGGGTATTGCTCAGACGGGCGCGGTTGACGGCGAGTTGTACCCAGTCTTTAACCGGAGCGTCTTTGGTTTGGCACATACGCCAGATGTCGCCGGCTTCAACGTCGTGTTGCATCAGGACATTGCCTGCTGCATCAACCACTTGAACTTGGCCGTCGGCTTCGATTTCAAAAGTTTTGTTGTGCGAACCGTATTCTTCGGCTGCCTGCGCCATCAGACCGACGTTGGGTACGGTACCCATGGTTGTCGGATCGAACGCGCCGTGTTCGCGGCAGAAGTCGATGGTTGCTTGGTAAACACCGGCATAGCTGCTGTCTGGAATGACGGCTTTGGTGTCTTGCGCTTTGCCGTCTTTGTCCCACATACGGCCGGAGTTACGAATCATTGCAGGCATAGAAGCATCGACGATGACATCGCTAGGAACGTGCAGGTTGGTGATGCCTTTGTCGGAATCAACCATGGCCAAATCAGGGTTGGCGGCATAAACGGCGGCGATTTCGGCTTCAACGGCAGCGCGGGTGTCCGCATCCAGCTTGTCCAGATTGGCAAGCAGGTTGCCGAAGCCGTTGTTGACATTGACGCCTGCGGCAGCCAGTTTGTCGCCGAATTTTTCAAAGACAGGCGCGAAGAACACTTTGACTGCGTGTCCGAAGATAATCGGGTCGGACACTTTCATCATGGTGGCTTTCATGTGCAGCGAGAACAACACGCCTTTTGCTTTCGCGTCTTTCACTTGTTCGGCAAGGAAGGCGAGCAGGGCTTTTTTGCTCATCACGGTTGTGTCAATGATTTCGCCGGCTTTCAGGGCAACAGGCTCGCGCAGCTCTTTTTTGTTGCCTTGTTTGTCGGTGAACACAATGGATACGGAAGTTGCTTCAGGTACGGTAACGGATTGTTCGTTATGGAAAAAGTCGCCGCTTTGCATGGTGGCAACGTGGGTTTTGGAGTCTTTGGTCCATGCGCCCATGCTGTGCGGATGTTTTTTCGCAAAGTTTTTCACTGCCTTAGGCGCGCGGCGGTCGGAGTTGCCTTCACGCAGGACAGGGTTTACCGCGCTGCCTTTGATGCGGTCGTAGCGTTCGCGTACGGCTTTTTCTTCATCGGTTTGAGGGTCGGCAGGATAGTCAGGAACGGCAAAGCCTTTAGACTGCAATTCTTTAATCGCGGCAGTCAGTTGAGGTACGGATGCGCTGATGTTCGGCAGTTTGATTACGTTGGCGTCGGGCTGTTTCACCAGTTCGCCCAACTCGGCAAGCGCGTCGGGTACGCGCTGCGCTTCGGCCAGATATTCGGGGAACGCCGCCAGAATGCGGCCGGACAGGGAAATATCGCTGGTTTTGACTTCGATACCGGCATGGCGGGTAAACGCCTGCACAATCGGCAGCAGGGATTGGGTGGCTAATGCAGGAGCTTCGTCGGTGTAGGTATAGATAATGGTGGATTTAGTCATGGGATTATTCTCTATGTAGGTTAAGTTTTTCTTTTCAGGCACATCGCGAGATGAAACGTGCTAAGCCTATTATGGCATATTTCGGCGGATTTGGTTGTTGTTTTGATGTTATTGTTTTTTAAGTTGCGGAAAAGAAAAAGGTCGTCTGAAAAGACGACCTAAATATTAAGGACTTATCCGATAATCAAAACGGCATTGCTGCCGCCGAAGGCAAATGACGAGCTGGCGGCAATGCGTTTTTCAGACGGCCAGCGGCTGTTTTCGTCGGTCAAAGCGATGTTGGGCAGCCCGGAATCGGGTACGTTGTCCCATTGTTGCGGCGGAAGTTTGCCTTCCGGATTGTATTGGCGGTTGGCCATCAACCAGGCAAACGCAGCTTCGATCGCTCCGGCTGCGCCTAAAGTGTGACCGGTGGACGGCTTGGTTGAGGTGCAAAGGGTGTGGCTGCCAAATACTTCGGCAACGGCTCGGCTTTCCATGCTGTCGTTGTGTTGCGTGCCGGTGCCGTGCAGATTGATCCAGCCGATGTCTTCCGCTTTTAAACCGGCTTTATCTAAAGCGGCCTGAAAAGATTGGGCTGCACCCAAACCGTCGGGGCGGGGTGAAGACATATGGTAGGCATCGCTGCTTGCACCATAGCCGAGCAACTGCATTTCGCCGTCAAAATCTGCATCGCGCGTCATCACGAAAAATGCGGCCGCTTCGCCGATATTGATGCCGTTGCGGTTGGCGGAAAAAGGCTTGGCGATGCCGTCTGAAAGCACTTCCAAAGAGGCAAAACCATTAATCGTCAGCGGAGAAAGCGTATCTGCGCCGCCGCAAATTACGGCATCACACAATCCGGCACGAAGCAGTCGGGCTGCGCTGATGAGGGCGCGTGCGCCGGAAGTGCAGGCGGTGGAGACGGTATAGCGCAAGCCGTCCAAGCCGTAAACTTGAGCGATAAATTCGGATGGCGAAGCCATGGTGTGTTGCAGCTGTTTGAACGGAACATCCGTCCATTCACCGCCTTGGACAACGTGTTGGAACAAGGGGATATTTTCATCTGCGCCACTGGTGGACGTACCGGTAACGACAGCAACCCTTTCTTTGCCGTAACGGGCAATGGCCGTCTGAATCAGTCCGTCTATTTGCGAAAGCGTGTGCAGGATAAGCTGGTTGTTGCGGCTGCGATGTGCTTCGGGAATGCTGTCGGGCAGAGGCATCAGGGTTTCTTTGATTGCACCGAAAGCATGCGTTTTGCCTTTTACCCATTGGTCTGAAAAAGTCAGGGGCGTGTTTTCAGACGGCGTGAGTAAGGCATCGGCATGAACTTGCAAGCCGCTGCCCAATGCGCTGGTCAGTGCCGGACGGCTGAGATAAACAGGAGTATTCATGGATTAGTCTTCTGCAATCGGGCTGACCGTCCAGAAAGTTTGGTCGGGGAAGCCGATAAGGAATTGTTCGGAATGATGGGCGACACACCACAAATCACGCTCGCGATAGCTGAACACCGCGCCTTTGCCGTCAGGGCAGAATCCTTGATGTGTGGCATTTTGTTGGCGGGCTTCAGGGTAAAGCGTGGCGGCGTGTTCGGCGGCCAAAAGTGGCAACAAGGCGGCAAATAGTCGGCGCGAAGCGGCATTGGGCATCACAAAACCGTCGTTTTTCCAGCCTTTGGTGCTGACCGATTGACGCGATACCGGCGCACCCAGTGCATCGGTTTGGACAAAGCGGATGCCATCTGAATGAGGCTCGACTGCCAAGAGATTGGTTTGAACGGTCTGCCCCGCCGCATTGGTCTGCTCGAGTTTAAACCATTGGCCTTCTTTGGAAAGCGGCGGCAGCGTTTGCGGATGAGGGAGCGAGGTCGTGCATGCGGAAAGCAGCAGTGCGGCAAGCAAAGGGATAAATCGCATAAGGTTTTATCTATCGGTCAAAATATTTAATGGTGTGGATAAAGTTTCAGACGGCCTGTTCTGTTTTCGGGTTTGGCCGTCTGAAAGGCATTCGTCCTTATTCTACCTTCAAATCGCCCACCAATGCGGCAAGTGTGGACAAGCGTTGCTCGGATTTTTCCACGAATGGATTGTCCGTATCCCAAGCGTAGCCTGCCAGAATAGATGAAATCATGCGGCTGATTTCAGGGCTGCGGTTGGGCGCATAGATGGCGTTTTGGAAGCGGAAATCGTACCAGCCGGTTACATAAGTGCGGAACGCGTTCACGCCGATCATCAGTTGGTCGGCAAATTCGGTTTGCCAATCGGCCGCTTCGCCTTTGAGCTGTTTGCCCAATAAATCGGCAGCCAGTTTGGCAGAGTGCAGGGCAATGGTTACGCCGGAGGAGAAAACGGGGTCGAGGAATTCGGCGGCGTTGCCTAAAAGAGCGAAATGTTTGCCGTATAAGGTTTTCACGTTGGCAGAGTAGCCTTGGATAGAGCGGAACGGGAAGTCGTTTTCCCAAACGGCTTTATCTAAAATTTCCGCCAGCATCGGGCATTCGTACACAAATTTTTTCAACACGGCTTCTGATTCGCCGGCCAGTTTGTCGGGCGTGCCGACAACGCCGATGGAGCAGCGGTTGTCGCCGAAAGGAATCAGCCAAATCCAGACATCGCGATGTTCAGGATGCGTGTTGATCAGGATTTTGTTGCGGTCGAATTTCGGGCTGGTGATGTTGTCATCGATATGCGTGAAGTGGGCTTGGCGCGGAGGCAGCTCAGACGGGATTTCCAAGTTCAAAAGGCGGGGCAGGACGCGACCGTAACCGCTGGCATCTAAAACAAATTTGGCAGTCAGTTCATAGTTTTCGCCTGTATCGGTCGAAACGCTCAAACGAGCCACATCGCCGCTGTTGTCAAACGCGGTTACGCCGTGTCCGAAGCGGACATCGACGCCTTGTTTTGCCGCTTCATCAATCAGGATTTTGTCGAAGATGCCGCGGCGTACTTGATAAATAGTACCGGGGCCGTCTGAAAATTTTTCAGTAAAGTTGAAATCTGTGTAACGGCTGCCCCATGAAAACGCAGCAC
>NZ_JBQCXF010000199.1:0-5201 GCF_051956635.1 Neisseria sp. P0022.S010
CACAGAAACCTGCGTTGTATGAAACCAAAGAAGCAACCGCAAACAGCCGTATCAACGCCCGTTTGCCTTACGTCTTCCTGCTTTCCCGTTTGGCGCACTACCTCAAACTGATCCAGCGTGAAAACATCGGTACCACCAAAGACCGTCGCATGCTTGAGTTGGAACTGAATACTTGGATTAATACCCTGGTAACGGAAATGACCGACCCGAGCGATGAGTTGCAGGCCACACATCCGTTGAGAGAAGCAAAAGTATTGGTGGAAGATATTGAGGACAACCCCGGCTTCTTCAAAGTCCGCTTGTTTGCTCGTCCACACTTCCAAATCGAAGGCTTGGATGTTAACTTGTCATTGGTATCCCAAATGCCTAAAGAAAAGAAATAAGCAATTAGGCAAGCTTGAAAAATCCTCTTTCCTTTTGGGAAAGAGGATTTTTTCAATCACTTCCAACACTGGGCAGGCTACTAATCAAAGCACATCCACATGCAGTCTTGCAACCATCAACGGCAACTGCTTTACCTTCAAAAATCATATACTGACTGCCTTCAATGATCGGATTATCACCATGACCAGGTATAGGGCAACTAACCAAATCGCCAACCAGGGCCGCAGGTTTTCCTTCAATAGTCATTTGAGAAGATGCTTGAATGACCATGCCACCATGCGTAGTAGAATCACCCAATCTAATAATACCCTTCATCTTTACATTCCTTTTCCTTCAAAATTCCTATAGGTCAGTTCTAGACTCAGACATTACTATAAGTCTGAATCAAACGCCCCATATAAAAACCCTTATCCGTATTCCAACCAAATAACTGATTTTTCTGTTCAGTATTCTCAACAGCCAAACCTAACATGAGCAATTGATTTTCCGAAGCAAGAGGTCCCATAAAAAGTCCAGGATTATGTCTTAAAATACTATTTCTGTCATAATGCCAGTCTCCTCCTGCTGCCTTAATACCATCCATATATTGCTGAATTTCCTCATAAGAGGAGGCAAACCATACTGCATCAACCGCTTCACCATGCAGTCCATAATCCACATATTTTTTCAACAACTGTGGCTGTTTTCCATCTTCCAACGTAATAGGTCGTTGTAACCATGCACGAATCGGTAAGTTATTCTGTTTAGCCAAATGCAAAGAGGAAAAAACCATCCAAGTGACTGTTTCAGTAAATTCTAAATCGTCTATATCTGGATTTAACCAAGCAGACAAGACAGCATGGATACCTTCAGGTTCGGATTTCTCAAACCAATTATCGATAAATTCACTCATATCCTGCAGTGGCATTATGGTTAGATCCAAGTTTTCCATACCAATAGTTTCCGACATATTAATTAGCTTATTTTGCCAGGCTTCATAAATATCATTGTCAGGAGTATGGATATGCACAGTCAATTTTTTTGAAAACTCAGCCAAAGACTTAATTCTTTCTTCTAGTTGCCACACCGTTGTTTCATGACACAATGGTCGGTCAAAGTTGTCTTCTTCATCATCAATAAAAGCAATACAATCAAATCTCTCATTACCTTTAGTTTCAGCAATGACATCATTTAGTGCAATTTCAGACGGCAGAGATATATAAGCGTCTATTACAGCCACCCTCTTGTCCGCCCACTCTACCCATTTCCTACGAATATTGTTTTTTTCATGCTTCCATGCTTCCATTGCAGCATACTGATGAACTGAAGAAATATAGCGGTAAAAAAGTGCTGCAAGCCATGTAATAGGGAATACTAACGAATAAATTGCATACTTTCTCAGCAATAAAATCCATAACAATGAACAGCAACATGCAAATGCTAAAGTAGCGGCCCATATCCATGGTTTTCCCCACTTATTTTTGACTTCTGAAATTAATGTTGCGGGAACTTCAGGAATATTCCATTGCATTACAAATAACCTTATACTCAAAAAATCAATTATATATAAAAATAACCATATTAGTTAAATATTAGCACATAGCTTCTTAATATTATCTACGTAACTATCTAACCGTTTATTAACTAATTAAACGTTTAATATAGAACTATACAAGCTCTTCTAAAAAATTTTCACATCCTATATACAAGTTCATTTAACCATTGGCTTAACTATATGCAATATATCAAATTTATTCTAAGCTTCAAAAGACTTCCAAATAAAAGTCCAACCTGCTATAAAACAAAACATTTTAAAATATTATCTTCAAACTAAAATACTTATGCGAAAAGAAAGATAATTTCCCACTAAACTTATTCCGCCCCAAACAACAAATTCTCTTTAATCCCCCGAATCCTATCCCGCAACACAGCAGCCTCTTCAAACTGCAAATCCCTAGCCGCCTGCTGCATGGCTTTTTCGAGTTTGGCGATTTCTTTAAGCGCGTCTTCTTCGTTGTGGATTTCGCCGACTTTGACTTTGTTTTTACCTTTCAGACGGCCTTTGCCGCCGTCTTCTTCGTGGTATACGCCGTCGATGATGTCTTTGACCTGTTTTTTAATCTGCTGCGGCACGATGCCGTGTTCTTCGTTGAATTTCATTTGTTTTTCGCGGCGGCGTTCGGTTTCGTCGATGGCGGCTTTCATGGAGTCGGTGATTTTGTCGGCGTACAGGATGGCGACGCCATTCACGTTACGCGCGGCGCGGCCTATGGTTTGAATCAGGCTGCGGTGCGAGCGCAGGAAGCCTTCTTTGTCGGCGTCGAGGATGGCGACGAGGGAGACTTCGGGGATATCCAGGCCTTCGCGCAAGAGGTTAATGCCGACGAGTACGTCAAACAGACCGAGCCGTAAATCTCTAATGATTTCAACGCGCTCGACGGTGTCGATGTCGCTGTGCAGGTAGCGCACTTTGATACCGAGTTCGCTGTAATAGTCGGTGAGTTGCTCCGCCATGCGTTTGGTGAGGGTGGTAACGAGCACGCGTTCGCCTTTTTGGATGCGGTCGTTGATTTCACTCATTAAATCATCGACTTGGGTGGCGACGGGGCGGATGATGATTTGGGGGTCAACCAGCCCTGTGGGGCGGACGACTTGTTCGACCACTTGTCCGGCGTGTTCTTCTTCGTATTTGGCAGGGGTGGCGGAAACGAAGATGGTTTGCGGCATGACTTTTTCAAATTCGTGGAATTTGAGCGGGCGGTTGTCGCGGGCGGAAGGCAGGCGGAAGCCGTAGTCGACGAGGTTTTGCTTGCGCGATGCGTCGCCTTTGTACATGCCGCCGATTTGGGTGACGGTAACGTGGCTTTCGTCGATGAACATGATGGCGTTGTCGGGCAGGTAGTCCATCAGCGTGGGCGGCGGTTCCCCTTCTTTTTTGCCGGAGAAGTGGCGGGAGTAGTTTTCGATGCCTTTGCAGAAGCCCATTTCGTAGAGCATTTCGAGGTCGAAGCGGGTGCGCTGTTCGATGCGTTGTTGTTCGACAGGGCGTTGTTCGCGAGCGAAAAATTCGATGCGTTCGCGCAGTTCTTCTTTGATGGACTCGCAGGCGCGCAATACGGTGTCGCGGGGAGTAACGTAGTGGCTGGACGGGAAGACGGTGTAGCGGCCGACGCGCTGGTGCAGGCTGCCTGAAAGCGGGTCGAACATATCGAGGCGGTCGATTTCGTCGTCGAACAGGCTGATACGCAAGGCGTTTTCGGAGCTTTCGGCGGGGTACACGTCAATCATGTCGCCGCGCACGCGGAAGCTGCCGCGTTTGAAGTCCAAATCGCCGCGTTCGTACTGCATGGAAACGAGCGTGGCGATGATGTCGCGCTGCTCGATGGTGTCGCCTTCTTTGACGGACAACACCATTTGTTGATATTCGGTCGGGTCGCCGATACCGTAAATGGCGGACACGGTGGCGACGATAATCACGTCATCGCGCGTCATCAGGTTTTTGGTGGCGGAAAGGCGCATCTGCTCGATGTGTTCGTTAATAGCGCTGTCTTTTTCGATGAACAAATCGCGGCTGGGCACATAGGCTTCGGGTTGGTAATAGTCGTAGTAGGAGACGAAATATTCCACCGCGTTTTCGGGGAAAAATTCGCGCATTTCGGCGTAGAGTTGGGCGGCAAGGGTTTTGTTGTGCGCCATGATGATGGCGGGTCGGCCGCTTTGGGCGATGACGTGCGCCATGGTGTAGGTTTTGCCCGAACCGGTTACGCCGAGCAGGGTTTGATAGGCCAGGCCGTCTGAAAGCCCTTCGAGCAGGCCGGCAATGGCGGTAGGCTGGTCGCCGGCTGGAGGAAATGGCTGATGAAGTTTAAACGGAGAATTGGGATATTGGATGACTTCCATAAGACGGCCTGTTTTATGTTCAGGTAAAGAGAGGATTATAACAAAGGGCCGCCTGAAAATTGATAGTGTGCCAATCTGACAAGACTAAATATTTCATCTCCTTCCTTAGCTAACTGAGGTTGGTTGTGTTGGCAGGAACAATTAAACTCCCCTTTCTAGGGCGTGCCCGCGCACGTCCTTTTTCTTCTCCTTTATCCATTCCACCCTATTGTCACCCCATAAAAGGCTTACACTCCGCATCATTACCCCTAAATATCTCCTCGCCGTCCGCACAACTACCCTTCCCCTTCATCTTCCCGCACACCACCGCCGTCAACGACTCGTTCAAGCGCAGCACCCTCGGCTCCGCCTCCCTATCCAGCGCCACTGCCTTCAAGGTAAACTTACCCTCCAGGATACCCCTAGCCTGGCCGCTCATCCTGATACAGAAACCGCCCGCCTCCTTCACCGGCAATTCCGGCCACTTCGTCGACGTCAGCTTAAAGCTGCCCTTTTTCGCATAGAACTGCTCCATAAAGCGCGCATTTTCCAGCAGCGCGGCATGCGCCGCACGCAGGTTGGCCGAGCGGACCGATTCCCGATAGGCCGTAAAGGCCACCGCCGCCAAGATCGAAACCAGCAACATCACCACCAACAGCTGTACCAAAGAATACCCCCTCTGCACAGTTGTCCCATTCCGTTTTCCGTCAAATGCCTTTAAATACATATCCTTATTCCCTTTATCTTTTATATCCCTATCCAATAGGCGTCCTATCCGTTTATCCCTTCACCCGACAGAAGTTCCCACTGGTCCAAGCTTCTATTCCCCCCGCCCCAAACAAAGCCGCCCCGGGGCCCAACCGGCAAACGGTTCGGCCGCAGGGCGGCATATAGGCAGAATCCGGCTTATTTTTTCACGGCAGGCTGCGCAGCCTTAGGCGCGGCAGAAGAAACCGTCG